>JAJDAE010000177.1 GCA_029262035.1 Candidatus Zhuqueibacterota bacterium | reverse complement strand
GTAAACACCTTCTTCGAGAAATCTATTCTCCTTGCCTACATAAGGTTGTTTTGGTTTTGGCATAACTGCCTTTCCTCCGAAAATTATTTGAAAATCATAAGTGAGCCGAATAGAATGTCGGGAATATAATAAATAAAATTTTCTATATCAAGAAATTAGTGAATGCTTTAAATGAAAATGGAACAGGCCTTTAATCTAACTAAATATTTGTACTTTATTTTTAATTCAGACACCTTTTAGCCATGAACAAGAACAGCCGGCAACCTACTTCAATAGTCATTTTTCTTGCATTTTAAAAGTGTGCAGCATATCTTCGGCTACCCAAAATGTAACACAATCATTTCAGCACTAAGAGAAGGAAATCATGAAACCTACCAAACAGTTATTTATTCTTTGCGCGCTTATTTTCCTCCTCCCGCTAACAGGGTATGTCCAACCAAAAATTGAGCTGGATGTTAACACGATCATGCAGGATCCTAAAACCTGGTTAGGCTCATCTCCTCAAGACATTTTTTGGTCGGAAGATAGTAAGTGGATTTATTTCGGCTGGAATCCGGAAGCCGCAGATACAGATTCATTGTACAAAATATCAATAAATGGTGGAGAACCGGCCAAGCTTACCCGGCTGGAACGATTGCAAATTCCAACTCCGGAGGGAACCTATTCCCGGAATTATCAAACAAAATTATTTGAACGTAACGGCGATATTTACCTGTATGACACCAAGGGAAACTCAATTTTACAAATAACCAGCACCAGTGACGTCGAATCCAATCCAAAGTTTTCTCAAGATGAAAAGAAAGTGCTCTTCCAACAAGGTATGAATCTTTATTTTTGGGACAGAAAAGCAGGCTCGACAAAACAACTTACGGACTTCAAAAAAGCCAACAAGCCCAAAGATAGTCCTTCGCCAAAAACCGATGCCGAGAAATTTGTAAAGCAGGAGGAGCTCTCTCTTATTCAAATCGTCAAAAAAAGAAAAGAAAAACGCCAACGTGCCAAGAAAGCCAGAGAGCGTGAGAACCCGAATGCACCTGTGAAAATCTATACTGACGGCAAGGAAGTACAAGAGCCGGCTTTGTCGCCAGATAATAGATTTGTAACTTTTCGCCTAATTGAAAACGACGAATCAACAAACACGATTGTACCCGACTTCGTAACCGAAACCAGCTTCGTAAAAGACTTGAACGCACGGCCAAAAGTTGGTTACCCCCAACGAGTTTCTCAATTTGTATTTTATGATTTGCAAAAAGATACGCTCATTTATATTAAAACCGACAGCTTACCCGGCATCTTTGACGTACCTGAATTCACAAAAATATCCGGCAAATTGGATTCGTCTAAAAACAATAAGACAAAGCAGCAAACACCACGTCAAACTATCTCCTTCGGCCCATTTTGGAATGAGAAAGGTACGCAAGCTTTTGTTGTCGTGCGTTCAATAGATAACAAAGACCGGTGGCTGGCCATGCTCGATCTCACTTCCGGGAACTTGCAATCTTTCGAACACCAGCATGACGATGCCTGGATTGCAGGACCTAACATCTTATGGTTCCCTGCCGCCGGAGCTGTGGGCTGGATGCCTGATAATAAACATGTCTGGTTTTGCAGCGAAGAAACTGGCTACAGCCACCTTTATTCTGTAAATCCAGCCACAGGACGCAAGAAGGCTCTCACTCAGGGAGAGTTTGAGATTTACACTCCAGAGATTTCGCGTGATAAAAAGAATTGGTACTTTCATGCAAACAATGTACATCCCGGTGAAATTCATTTTTTCCGTATGCCGCTTAAAGGAGGCAAATGGGAAAAACTCACATCTATGGAAGGACGGAATGCCGCGCTCGTTTCTCCTAATGGAAAAGAGCTGGCAATTCGGTATTCCTTTATGAACAAACCGCCTGAATTGTTTGTACAAAAAGCAAAACCCAATTCAAGAACCGTGCAATTGACTCTTTCTACAAAGGAAGAATGGCGCAACTATCCTTGGCGCGTGCCGGAAATCGTACAAATTCCTGCACGCGATGGCGAAAAACCATATGCAAGATTGTATAAACCGGCAAAAGCCAATGGTGCCGCCATTATATTTGTTCATGGGGCAGGCTATTTGCAAAACGCTCACAAAGGGTGGTCGGGTTATTTCCGCGAATACATGTTCCATAATCTTCTAACTGATAAAGGTTACACAGTCCTTGATATTGACTATCGAGCCAGCGCGGGTTATGGACGTGATTGGCGCACCGCCATTTACCGGCACATGGGAAACAAAGACTTAAACGACCAGTTAGATGGCGCTAAATGGCTTGTTAAGGAACATGATATCGATTCCACGCGAATCGGAATATACGGAGGTTCCTATGGCGGGTTTATTACCTTTATGGCCATGTTCACGGCTCCGGATGTCTTTGTTGCCGGTGCCGCGCTGAGACCCGTAACCGATTGGGCGCACTACAATCATATATATACATCAAATATTCTTAATATCCCCCAAGCTGACACGGTGGCTTACCGACGCAGCAGTCCGATCTATCATGCAGAGGGTCTCAAAGGACATTTATTGATCTGCCATGGCATGGCGGACACAAATGTGCATTTTCAGGATACGGTAAGGTTGGTGCAGCGACTTATTGAGTTGGGAAAAGAAAATTGGGAAGTGGCGATGTATCCTGTAGAGAGCCATGGGTTCAAAGAGCCGAGTAGCTGGACCGACGAATACAAACGAGTATTGAAACTGTTTGAAAATACATTACAATAATTACTC
>JAJDAE010000176.1 GCA_029262035.1 Candidatus Zhuqueibacterota bacterium | reverse complement strand
GAGCACGGTTTCAGCGTACTCACGTTGTTCTGTGGAGAGTTCGGTGTCAAGAAGAATCCCAGTCATGCCGATGACGCCGTTCATGGGTGTACGGATTTCGTGGCTCATGTTGGCGAGGAATTCACTTTTGGCCAGATTGGCAGCTTCGGCTTCGACCGCGAATTTTCTAGCGTCGGAGACAGCTTGTTCGAGAAACTTGTAGTTTCTGGTCAACTTTTCCTGCATTTTTTTGCGTTCTGTAATATCACGAACGATACTTAGCCAGGCTTCACTATCGCGATACTCTATCTTACTAGTCAGAATCTCGACTTCGATGGTTTGTCCATCTTTAGTCAGATGCGTATAAGCATTCCCTAAATCAATATTCTCCACCATTACATTCTTTTTAACTTTTTCTAATTCTTCCGGTGGATGCAGATCTGAAGGTCTCATGGACTTGAGTTCGTCTCTTGAATATCCATAGATTCTTTGGACAGCGTTGTTACAGTCAATGAAGAGATTAGTCTCAGTATCGAAAACAAAAATGGCGTCAGCGATCTGATTAAACAAAATACGATATTTTAGTTCGTTTTTTCGTATTTCTTCCTCAGCTTGTTTGCGCGCCGTAATGTCTATGTCAACACCGATCATTCGTGTTGGCTTGCCGTCTGCGTCCCAATCCACTACTTTACCCCGATCCAGATTGAAACGATAAGTCCCAGATTTTGTTAATAGACGGTTTTCAATTTCGTATATCTCAGTTTTTCCTTCAAAGTGAGCATTTACTGCATCCAGTACCTCGTGCAGGTCATCGGGATGCACGATACTTTCCCAAAAGCTAATATGATTTTTTACTTTTGCTTGGTCATAACCAAGGCTTTTGCACCATTGCTCGCTAAAATAAACATCGCCGGTTTTTACATTCCAGTCCCACATACCATCGCTGGAGATTTCAATGGCCCGGCGGAGCTGTTCCTGGCTTTTTTGAAGTGCCTCTTCCGCTTGTTTGCGTTCGGTAATATCCGTCCTGACCGCCACATACTGATAAACTTTCCCAGTACTATCCAGGAATGGAACGATGGTGGTATCGAGCCAGTAACATGCGCCGTCTTTACACCGACTTTTAACCTCGCCTTTCCAGACTTGTCCCCGTCCGATCGTGGCCCACACCTGCTGCCAGAACGTTTTAGGGTGATGGCCGGAATTGATGATGCGGTGGTTCTGGCCTATGAGTTCCTCGCGGGAATATTTAGATATCTCACAGAATTTGTCATTAACATAGGTGATGAGTCCACGCTTATCGGTGATGGCAACAATAGAGTGCTGGTCCATGGCAAATTTCTGATTTTCGAGCTCTGATGCTGCTTTTAGAAGTTTTTCCTCTACCAGCCGGCGGTGAGCAATCAATTTCCTTTGCCGGATTTGCAGAGTTAGCCCTACCACGGTGGCAAATATGAGCAAAGCAAAAAGTCCAAGAAAGGTTTTCTGCATCCGGATAAGTGGTGTAACGGCTTCGGCTTTATCAATTTCCGTTGCTATCCCGAAACCAAATTCCGGCAGCCAGGCCCAGGCGCCTATCACCGGCACGCCGCGATAATCCCGGTAGCCGTCTACATCATAGCCGGACTCGCCTTTCGTCGCGCTGTCCGCCATGCGGGTAAGGGGCAGGTCTTTTTGCGTAACGCGCGGATGAAAGCCATCAAGCATATTGCCGCCAGGGTCGCGGATTTCAAGATTCATAATTGCCTGACTTTCCGGCTGGTTAGGAATAAGATCGATGCTGCGTAAATGATCATTGAAACGGCTGTCCGAAAGCATTAAACCATTTTGATCGAATGCATAAGTTTCGCCAGTCTCACCGAAGCGACTGGTTTTGAGTACGTGTGTAAATTCGGTTTCAGGACGAATTCGAAATGACAACACCGCGATAATATCTCCTTGCTTGTCTCGAACAGGGGTTGAGACAAACATGTTCTCGCGGCTCGATTTTTGGTCCCTATTCAAATCAGTTAACCGAATTTCTGCAACGAAAGGCACCGAGACCAGAGTTTCGCCGGCAAATGAGTGACTCATGAAATCCGATCGTTGTACGAGCATTCTCTGACCAACCGGTTCATCAAGCAAAGCACCGACCTGCAGGTTTGAACGGCTGAATATCACAAAGCCTATAAAACCATGCTTCTTGCATACTTGACCCAAATGGTTTCTCAGGTTGAGCAGTGCGTCAGATTGCAATAATTTCTTGCTGCTGCTGTCCCCGTGGACTGCCTGAGTTACGAGGCGCAGAATTTCAGACCGTACCTCGGGTTCATCTGCCCAGGTCTTTGCGATTGCCTGCATATTTTTGTTCCATAAACGCAGGGCTGCCACGTTGGCGTTTAGCGTTAAGTCCAACTGTTTTGCCAGTATGGTTTTTGTTTGTTGTTCTACAGAACTTAATCCATACCACCCGGCCGGACCCAGCAGCAGTATCAGTATTAATAACAGGGGAGTCCGCTTAGTACCCTTTGGTTGAGATTTGTGCACGTGTTCGTCCTTTATGCTGGGTTGCACCAGTCGGTAGACGAACTTTTTTAATGTTTTCATGCGGGATCTCTTTCATTTGCTATCATAAACTTTATGAAGGTTTCTGGTTTATAGTTGCCTTTGGTTCTGCGACCCCAACAACGGTTATTTTTTGAGGAAAACGGTCTTTCCATTTTCCCAGGATTTTTCGCAATTTTGTTACATTAACCGGTTTGGTCAGATAATCATCCATTCCGGCCTCAATGCAT
>JAJDAE010000175.1 GCA_029262035.1 Candidatus Zhuqueibacterota bacterium | reverse complement strand
AGTCTGGAAAGATGGGAATTCCGAACCCACGACATGGCAAATTCAAGCTTATGATGCATCGAACACGCGCCAAACAGCAGGCACATTTGGCGTATGGTCACTGCGGGCTGGTGGCAGATATTGGGATGATTTGGCTGTGGTTCCGATAAATGTCAATCAACCGGCAAATTCGGAAAGGCTAGGCATGCCAAGTAAAGATGGCCTTTTAGAAAAAAATGCTACCCTTAAACAAGCTGTTCCTAAAAATTTTGCCCTTTCCCAAAATTATCCAAATCCATTTAACGGAAACACATTAATTAAATATCAGCTTCCAAAGCGAACGCATGTTGAACTAAGAATTTATGATCTTTTAGGACGTGAGATTAGACGTTTAGTAAGTGAAACTCAAAGTGCTGGATTTCATCAAATCAGGTGGAACGGTACGAGTAGAATTGGTAAGCAAATGCCATCCGGTCTGTTCATCTATCAATTGAGAACAGGTGATTTTATACAGCAAAAAAAGATGTTATTAGTACGCTGAAAGAAAGATATTAGATGTGTTTTAGCCAAAACTAAAAAAGGTGGGCTTAAACCAAGCCCACCTTTCGTTCCAACATTTATTTACGCTTTAATCTTTACTCATATTTTAAACTCTCAGCTGGATTTATTAATGCTGCCTTTATCGTGTGGTAACTCACCGTTAGCAATGCAATAGCAAGTGCCACAAAACCAGACATAGCAAAAACAGTAATACTGAGATCTGCTCGGAAAGCAAAGTCCTGCATCCACCTATTCCCGGCATAATAGCCGATGGGTACAGAAATTATAAAGGCAATAACCACCAACTTGCTAAACTCTCTGGAAATGAGCAGCAATAGTGCCCAGGTAGATGCTCCCACAACTTTGCGTACTCCGATTTCTTTACGCCTTCTTTCGGTGGTAAAAGCTGCCAATCCCAGCAAACCAAGACAAGCAATGAAAACTGCGAGCGAAGCAAAGTACTTGAGAATCTCGCTAAATTTTTGATCTTTTCGATATAAAACATCTATATTCTCATCCATAAACTGGTAATTAAGCGGCCATTCGGGCACAAACTGTTTCCAGGTTTTCTCCACAAAAGCAATGGTACCAGGGATATCTCCGGACGAAATTTTAATAGCCATGTGGTTTCCGCCATGACGGAGCACTAAAGGCTTTAAGGGTTCATGCAAAGGTCGAAAATGAAAATCTTTAACCACCGCGACAACCTCTCCCTCAGTTATGTTGCCTTGTCCACCAACATGGCTCATTCTTTTGCCAACGGCATTATTTCCCCAGCCCAAAAATTTAGCGGCAGTTTCATTCAGAATTAAATTTTGGGTTGAATCCGAAGCGGAACTGATATTGAAAGCACGTCCACTGACAACTTCAAGACCTAAAGTATTTTCCATATCATGGCTCACCCACATAGCTCCCAACCACTGTCGTTGTTCTGCCGGGCTGCCTTCGGTGATAAAAGCATTCTCAAACTCCCCTGCAAAACCCGGAATACTACCCCCAATACGCGTAATACTTTGAATACGTGAATCCTTCAACAAATCAGATTTAAATGCACCGTAATCATTAAATAAATTTCCGTACATATTGACAACCAACATTTGATCTTTATCAAACCCCAGATCTTTATTTTGCATATAAGTGAGCTGGTTGTAAACTGTCCCGATGCAAATAAGCAAAACGATAGATACAACAAACTGGCTAATCACCAATGTCGTTCGTAAAACGCTACTGCCGGCACCCCGGCTCAAAGTACCTTTCATTACCTCGGTGGGTTGAAAAGCCGATAAGAAAAATGCAGGATAACTGCCGGAAACCAGACCAACAAAAAGTGCGGTCACAAACAAACCAGACACCAATACCAAATTATTCAGGTAAGCTATCTGAAGACTTTTACCTGTTAATGCATTGAACCAGGGTAGAGCCAAATGAGTCAAGGCAATTGCAACAATCAGAGAAATAAAACTCAGCACAAGGGCTTCACTGAGAAACTGTTTTATCAATGAAAATCTATCCGCGCCCACAACTTTTCGTAGCCCTACCTCCTTCGCCCTGCCAGCAGCACGTGACGTTGCAAGATTCATAAAATTAATGCAGGCGATTAAAAGAATAAGTACAGCAATACTGGCAAAAAGATAAACATATGTAATGTCACTGTTGGGCTTAAACTCAGCCTCAAGCTCTGAATGCAGATGGACATTCAACACTTTTTGTATCTCCAGAGAAAGTCCGGCCTCCTGATTCTGCTCCGGGTAGTGCCGTGCAACAAAGTCAGGTAACTGAGTTTGGATTTTCTCAGCTGTTGCTGCATCCGGTAAAATTAGATACGACCATGCTGCTACCCAACGCCAATTATCATCAAAACCCGGCCAATTGTTCCACATCTGCCGCATGCCCTCAAACGAAGCTACAAAATCAAAACTTAAATGGGAATTCTGCGGAAGATCCTTGATGACAGCAGCGACCTCCCAATCCTTATTGTTGTTGAATGTAAGTCTTTTGCCGATAGGATCGTCGTCGCCAAAATACTTCAAAGCCGCACTTTCAGTCAACAAAATATGTTCAGGTGACTTTAGCGCTGTTTCGGGATTCCCTCTGACAAAATCAAAATTAAATATTTCAAGAATTGATGCATCGGCAAAAATCCAATCTTTTTCAAGAAAACTTCTGTCTTCAAACTTAACAACCGGCACATTGCCCCAGCTGCTCGGTCTGTATGCTCTGGCTCCCGTTTTAATTTCGGAAAAATCATTCATCAGCATTTTTGTTACAGGCCAGGGTACTGTGGCAGTATGGGAAACCTTAGCGCCCATTGGCATTTTTTGAGTTACCCGATAGATTTGCTCTGAGTCTTCATAAAAGGTATCATAACTCAGCTCATCCTGAACGAACAGAAAAATCAGGATGCACGCCATGATACCAATAGAAAGGCCGGCTATATTGATAACGGAGTAAAATTTTTGCCTGATGAGACTGCGGAGCGCAACCTTGATATAATTTTTGAACATCACTGACCTCTATAGAATTTATAAAAAATGATTATATTGGACTACGGGAGATGGGTCATTTTGATTCATCTTAGAATCAAAAAAAATTTTACGATAATAACATCGTTGCTATCTCTTGGTGTTATTCAAAATGAAAATTAATTAGAGGCA
This sequence comes from Candidatus Zhuqueibacterota bacterium, assembly GCA_029262035.1. Classification (GTDB taxonomy): domain Bacteria; phylum Zhuqueibacterota; class Zhuqueibacteria; order Oceanimicrobiales; family Oceanimicrobiaceae; genus JAJDAE01. The sequence continues at coordinate 3,147 of JAJDAE010000175.1, read as the reverse complement.
ACACTTTCAAATATTTCGGATTGTTTTTTGCGTAATTAATAAGGCCAACTTGAACACCGTTCAAAAAATCAGCGACATTTAATAAGCCAACTGTTAGCCCGCGCTGCTCACCGTTAATTCGGTTAAAAGTGCTGACAGAAACGCCACGAAACAAGCCTCTTTTGATTATGAAGTAACCCGGAGCTACTGCCAGGCCATTAAAGTCCTTCGCACCCGCAACTATCCCGGAAAGCGTCACACCGGTCAATTTGGGCGCACCGACAGCCAGGCCGCCAACATTTAACCATTTCATTTCACCACCGGCGCCTGCCGCTAAACCGGCAATGGTAATACCTCTAATATCACCCCCGGAACCAATCGCACCAAATGAAAATGAAATACCCGAAATACCATCACCTGAGCCAATCGCCAAACCAGACATTTGAATGCCCAATATTTTTCCACCGCTTCCGACAGCCAAAACAGAAGCAGACAGGCCGCTAAGGCGCTCCCCTGCCCCTACGCCCAAACCACCCAAATTGATACCGGTCATAGAACCGGCGCAACCGGCTCCAAACCCGCCAAAGGATAAGCCGGTAATATTTTTTCCACAGCCAAGCCCAAGGCCACCGATCATAATGCCTTTTAAATCACCGCCGCTACCCAACCCAAGCCCGCCAAAAGCGATGCCCGTTATACCATCACCGGAACCAAGCCCCAAACCACCAACTGCTACGCCCGACAATTTTCCACCGGAACCGGCACCAAGCAGGCCAAAGGCAATACCACGAATATCGCCCGCTGTGCCCACACCTAAAACACCAAGAGCCAGGCCATTGACTTCACCTGCACCGGTGAGAGGCAGTCCTAAAGCAACCCCATTCACCTCTCCTCCCGGCGGATTATAAGGCTGCCAGATGGTAACATTCATGCCATTTACCTGTCGCAGATTTCTATCGCGATAGTTAAAACGAATTCCATTGATCCGCTGCGAATCACCAAAACCAATTCCGGTATTTTTAATCGTTAAATCAAGACTTTGAGACGAAACAGCTTGAGCGAAAGTAAACAACGCAATAAACGTGGATACTACATAATTTCTCATTTTCCTTCTCCACAGATGTACTTAAAGTACTTGTTATTAGTAGGCAAATATATTAGACAGATTTTTATTTAATTTGTTGCAACACTTGACCGTCATATTTTTTATCCTTAGATTCATGCGATTTTTTTACCTAAAAGGGAGCAATCCAGATGAAATTCAGGCTCATTTCAACAATAATATCAGTTGTATTTTTTATGAATGCCACTGCTCAGGAAATTACCGAAGCAACATTTCTGCAAAACACCCGCCAACTCATCTACGAAGGCAAACGTTCCGGCGAAGGCTATTTTTCCGCAGATGGCGCCAAACTCATTTTTCAGAGTGAACGTCAGGCAGACAACCCATTTTATCAAATCTACATGCTTGATCTTGAAACCGGCGACAGTCATCGCGTCTCGACCGGCACTGGTAAAACCACCTGTGCATTCATCCGCCCGGGACACGATGAAGCGCTTTTTGGCTCCACCCACGCAGACCCGGACGCTGTAAAAAAACAGCAGGCGGAACTCGACTTCCGCGCTTCCGGCCAGAAACGCCGCTATTCATGGGATTATGATGAGAACATGGATATTTTTTCAAGCGACTTAAAGGGCGACAATCTCAAAAACTTAACAGCTGTTAGAGGCTACGATGCAGAAGGCTCTTATTCTCCGGATGGCAGTAAAGTTGTTTTCTGCTCATTGCGTGATGCTTACGGTGAGAATCCTTCCGACCAGCACCAAAAGCAACTTGAGATGGATCCCTCCTATTTCGGTGAAATTTACATCATGGATGCAGACGGCTCCAACCAAACGCGTCTGACCGATTGGCCGGGGTATGATGGCGGCCCTTTCTTTTCACCGGATGGCGAACGTATCATTTGGCGGCATTTTGAGGAAAATGGCGCCGTTGCAGATGTTTACACCATGAAAATCGATGGCTCCGACCGCCGCCGTTTAACAAATTTCAAAGCAATGTCCTGGGCACCCTACTTTCATCCTTCCGGTGAGTATGCCCTCTTTGCTTCCAATAAGCTTGGGTTTGCAAATTTTGAAATTTATATGGTCGATGCAAAAGGCGAAAAAGAACCCGTACGTATTACTTTTACGGAAGGCTTCGACGGCTTGCCGGTGTTTTCGCCAGATGGCAAAAAAATGGCCTGGACCACCAACCGTACGTCAGACAAAAAATCTCAATTGTACATTGCAAACTGGAATCATTCAGCCGCATTGGAAGCGTTAAAAACCGCACCAGTCCGCGTAACTTCAGAAGGTGGTACAAATGGTGGGCATGGCAGCTTTGAACCGGGTACAACATTTTACGAATCAGCAACCCAACCTCAAACAAGCGCTGATGAAAAATTATCGTCAGCAATTGCAGCAGAAGATATTCAGCAGTATGCCAGCTATTTGGCATCCGATGAATTAGAAGGCCGCATGTCCGGCACAAATGGCACCAAGCTCGCCGCCGATTACCTGGTTAAAAACCTCAAACAAGTCGGATTAAAACCTCTGGGAGATAATGGCACATTTCTGCAAAAGTTTGAATTTACTGCCGGCGTAGAATTAGCGGAAGGCAATACTCTTGAAATTACCACACCAAAAGGCAAGCAAGTTTTTGAAGTTGAAAAAGACTTTCTGCCGTTGTCCTTTACCTCTGAAGAAGAAGTTGAAGGTCAGGTTGTTTTTGCCGGGTTCGGTTTAACTGTCCCCGGCGCCCAGGGCGAGGGCTACAACTCCTATAACAATTTGGATGTGAAAGATAAAATCGTTCTGGTGCTGCGTTATGTGCCGGAGCAGGTTGAAGTTGAACGGCGGCAAAAACTCAATGTTTATGCAGGTTTGCGTTACAAGGCGCTGGCTGCACGGCAAAAAGGCGCCAAAGCTGTGCTGGTTATCAGCGGCCCCAACTCGCCACGGGCGGGAAAACTCATACCACTGCGGTATGATCGCAGTGCTGCAAACTCAGGCATTGTGGCAGCTTCAGTAAGCAGTGTGGTTGCACAAGCCTTGTTTGCATCTTCAGATAAATCTCTGGAAGAAGTACAATCCCAACTTGATATTGAAAACCCACATTTTGAAGGG
>JAJDAE010000174.1 GCA_029262035.1 Candidatus Zhuqueibacterota bacterium | reverse complement strand
GTATATTGCATTCGTTAACATTACCCTGTCCTCCTGATTTATAATAAAGAATCTTCAATTCAGTATGGTTGAAAATGTACTCTGAATTACGCCCTTAAATTATAACGCAGGATAAAGTACCGAAAGCGATAACACTTTTTTAAAAAAATTAAAATTATAAAAATCAGGAAAGATAAATATTCAGGAGGGCAAGCAAGTTTAAGGAGGAATTTGAGGTTGAGGCAGTTGAAACATCCATTCTTGTTTGGTGTTAAACTGCCCCTAACTCAAAATAGAATTCTTTGAACTATCTCATTCGGACACAATGAATTGTACCAGGAAATTATTCACAGCCGCCCAATAATCCTTGCTGTCTGCAAATTTATCCCACAAAGCGCGTGAACCGTGCTTACCTTGAGTTGTGGGTACAAACGACCGCTTGGTTGTTACGGGAATTGCTTTAAAAATACCATCCCAGTTTGGTTTCTCATTTTTTGCAGATGTAATAAAGACCGGACATTTCACATTTTTTGCAGCTTCGGTTATAAAAGTTTTCGTTTTTCCTAAACTTGCAAAATATTCACCCGGTGCAAAAGACAACGCGCCATCAACTTTCTCCGGAAAGTCACCGGCTAACTTAATGACCAGCGCCGAGGAATACGAACTTCCCCAAATGACAAGTTTACCTTGCGCGTAATTTTCCCCGGCATGGTTTAATGCAGCGCTCATATCAACATAAGCATCTATATAAGAAGTCTTCTTGCCAGTCTTTACAGCCATTGCGTTTGTCTGGTTTTGCACGCCATTCACTTTACCGCCTGAACGCTGGTCAACTGCCAAGCAGTTAAATCCCATTTCATTCAACTTCGGGGCGATTTCACGATACTCTCCCCGGCTCCAGCCGGCCTGGTGAAAAAGGACAATAAATGGTGCCTTTAAATCATGCTTCAGATATACATCCCCGGTTATGTCCAAACCGTCTTCAGCTTTGAATGTAATGGTTTTAAAATCCTGTGTGTTCTTTTGCGAATAAGAGGCGCTTACAGCCAACAGGAAACAAAAAGTGACGATAATTAGTTTTTGAAATTTCTTCATACAATTCACCCTAAATGTTATAGACAGTAATTATTTCGAAGATGATAACTGTGAACCAAATGCAAAAAGGTGCTCCTGCCCTCGAATATAGATCATGCCATTAGAAATTGCCGGTGTCGCCATGAGAATTTCATCAACTTGATTTTTGGCGATCAACTCATACTCCGGCCCTGCGCGTAGAACAAAGACCTCTCCTTCTTCGCTGGAAAAATAGAGTTTGCCATCAGCGGCAATCGGTGAAGCAGTAAAGGCATAGTTTCCGCGACCGGCAACGCGTGCCTTATATTTTCTTTCACCGGTTATCGCATCGTAGCAGGTTAAAATGCCATTGTTATTGCAGGTATAAAAATAGCCTTGATAGGCGATAGGCGTCGGCATGTAAGTACCGCCCGACTTGTGCCGCCAGGCCACCTGGTCGCTGGTTTTCAGACTGTCCGGTAGTGAAATATCCCCGGAACCGCCCGGACGAATGGCCATTACCGGACGTGATGGCGGGTATCCGGAAGTTAGATAAATCAAATCGTTGTCAAAAACCGGCGTTGCCACCACAACCTCGGAATTCATTTTATGACGCCAGAGTTCCTCACCGGTGGCTGGATTGTAGCCGTAAACAAAATTGCTGGAGTTTGTCACAAGCTCGTCTCGGTCTTTTCCCGGGATTACTGTTGGCGTACCCCACGATGGATTTTCCTCACGTTTGATGTTCCACAGCTCTTTGCCCGAAGCCAGATCAAATGCAGCGAGGTAAGAATCCTTTGAACGGTCGCACTGCACGATGACTGAATTTTTATAAATTATGGGTGAACTTGCATGTCCCCACTGAACCTCTTCATCGTAAAACCAACCTGCATCAAGCACACCTGGATCATTTTGCCATTGCACCTCGCCGGCCAAATTATAGCAAACCAAATTCTCCGAACCAAAAAGCGCCACCACATACTTACCATTGGTCACCGGGGTAGAATTAACCTGAGTAGCCTTGGGATGCCGTTTCACTCTCGGCACACCCGTATGAGCAACCTTCTCCCAAAGGACATGGCCATCCGAGCGATCAAGGCAAAATAGTTTCCACACGTGCTCACTGTTATCATTCACATAATCAACATCGCCGTAGAGACCAACGCGATACTCCGCCGTCGTATCTCCGCTGATGGCGGTAGCTATAAATATTTTATCTTCCCAGACAATTGGTGATGCGTGCGCCAGACCGGGGATCCGAGCTTTCCAGCCAAGATTTAAGCCTTCTTCCGCATTCCACACCGTTGGAGGGAATTGACCATCGGCAACTCCTGATGCATTGTTGCCACGAAAACCAGTCCAGTTTTGTGGATTTTCGACGCTGCGGGCTGCATCTGTTTTAAGAAGATCAGAAACATCCGCTAGTTCCGATTCCTCTTTTTTGCGTGCTCTTGTAAAAACGAAAGTTCGGGTTTGACCGCCCCGACCCGGAGTCTCCACTTTGAAACCTGGAACAGCACCATCTGCTACGTTGAATGTCACCAGCAAATCTTCGTCATCAGGGGATGTAAAAATATTTCCTTCCTTCTCTTCTAAAGAAAGTGGCGTGCCGCCTGCAAAAGAAATTGCCAGTTTTGCATTCCGAATTTCAAGTTTTGCAGCAAAAGCATCTGCGTCGAAATCGCCGGTATATTTTTCTAACCCAGGAGTAGCTGCGGGTGC
>JAJDAE010000173.1 GCA_029262035.1 Candidatus Zhuqueibacterota bacterium | reverse complement strand
TAAATATTAGTTTGTCTTAACAAAATTACCCTTCTTTTCAATTCTAAATACGACATTTCTGAAAGGATTTTTTATGAAGTTGAAATTCAAGTTTAGCGGTAACATGATGAACCGATTTCTGGATATTGTGGAAAAAGGTGGTAACATTCTACCGCATCCGGCCACCTTGTTTGCACTCATGGCGCTTTTCGTGGTTGTGATGTCCGGTATCGCGTCACTTTTTGATATAACGGCGGTGCATCCGGGTACCGGCGAAATCATCAAGCCGGTTAGCTTATTAAATGGCGATGGCTTGCGTCGAATTATCACTGGCATGGTGAAGAATTTTACCAATTTTGCGCCATTGGGCACAGTTTTAGTCGCAATGCTTGGTGTTGGTGTAGCAGAGGGAAGTGGTGTAATCGGCGCGTCCTTGAGGCTCATGGTGCTTTCAGCGCCATCTCGACTCCTCACATTTGCTGTTGTGTTTACGGGGATACTTTCGAATACGGCTTCGGAGATTGGTTATGTCCTGTTGGTACCGCTTGGCGCTACGATTTTTCTGGCGGTTGGCCGCCACCCTTTGGCCGGTTTGGCCGCAGCATTTGCCGGCGTTTCCGGTGGCTATAGTGCTAATCTCTTGCTCGGTACTGTCGATCCACTTTTGTCCGGAATTTCTGAAGAGGCCGCTAAAATTATTGACCCGGCATATTTGGTAAACCCTGCCTGTAATTATTACTTCATGTTTGCTTCTACCTTTGTAATTGCAATTCTTGGAACCATTGTAACCGAGAAGCTGGTGGAGCCTCGTTTAGGTAAGTACGAGGGCGAAGAAAAGCCACTGGCAATTGAAGAACTGTCCTCAGATGAAAAACGCGGACTCAAATATGCGCTTGCTACCGGCTTGGTTTTCAGCGCCCTACTCCTTGCTGGCGTGCTGCCAGAAAATGGCGTGCTTCGGGATCCTGCTACAGGTGGCGTGCTTCATTCGCCCTTTTTAAAGGGGATTGTGACATTTATTTTCCTTGGTTTGTCGGTGTGTGGAATTGCTTATGGTATTGGGGCGCGGACTATTAAGAATGACACAGATGTGGCCAATGGCATGGGCAAGGCAATGAGTACGCTGGGTTTGTATATCGTGCTGGTTTTTTTCGCGGCGCAATTTGTGGCCTATTTTTCCTGGACAAATTTAGGTCTGATTGTCGCTGTAAAGGGGGCGGAATTCCTGACTGCAGTTAACTTCGAAGGTTTGCCCCTTGTCGTTTCGTTTATCTTCATAGCAGGTTTTATCAATTTGTTTATTGGCAGCGCCTCAGCTCAATGGGCGCTCATGGCACCTGTTTTTGTGCCCATGCTAATGCTCTTAGGATATACACCTGAGTTCACTCAGGTTGCGTTTCGTATTGGCGACTCTGCAACCAATATCATCTCGCCAATGATGACTTATTTCGCTTTGATTATCGCCTTCATGCAACGCTACCAAAAAAACACCGGTATCGGAACGGTGGTTGCAACCATGCTGCCATATACGATCGCATTTATGATCGGTTGGTCGGTTTTGCTGGTGATATGGGTTTTGCTAGGCCTGCCACTTGGCCCGGGAGCGGCGATGAAATTGTAAAAAGGTTAACCTTGAAATGACATTTAACCTTGCGAAGGTTCCAAACCTTCGCAAGGTTTTATTTTCCCTAATTCAAAAACACCTCTTCCACCGGAACAATTTTTACCTTATCAGCCTTAAAATTCAAATTGTAATCCTGAATAATTTTATCTTCCTCCAAAAGCTCTGCTGACTTTTCAGCCTGATAAGTGATTTTAGAAGTTGTATTACTTACCAGTCGGTTTTTTAAATCCTCAGCCTCTTTGGTGATGAAAACAAATTTGATGTTTTCGGCTTGCAGGTATTTTTTAACAACCTTGTTCACGTCCTCACGTGTCAGCTTGTTTAGTGCGGCGGCGATGGTTTTGGTATATTCACCTATTTGATAATAATCGCTGTCGATGACATATCCGAGCTGCCGGTCCTGGGTTTTTGTAAGAATATTGATATACTTTGAAAGGTAGGCTTTGGTGACCTCGAAATTCTCCTGACTGATGCCTTCAGCCAAAAGCTTTTTTAATTCGTACATTGCGACTCGTGTTGCAAAGTGGGCGTTTTCAACAGATTCAACCGGGCGTATCCAGACCTGGAATATTTGCTGCTTGCGGCCTAAGTTAGGATCCGGGTGAAACTGAAACATGCCGCGTGGGAAATACTCAATGTAAGCGTAGTCGCCATAATTCATGCCGCGTTCTTCGCGTATTCTGTCGTAGAGCAAACCATTGAATGAGCGATGCTCACCAAGATAGGAACGTGCCAGCCAAAGCGCGGCAAAATCGGGATGACTGCGGTTTATGGTGATGGGAAAGCCGAAAGAAACAAAATTACCCCGGGTTTCTTTTTGAATGATTTTCGTCACAAAGCCATCGATTTTTTCGGGTTGCGGTAAAGAGATTTCCAAGGCAGACCCTTCGGGCAATGCGACCAAGTCTTTTTTTACTTTATTTAAGAAGCTATCACCAAAACTCCCCGCCATACCCAGTGTGAGATTTTCCTGCGTATAATTGTTTTTGTAGAAATCTTGTACGTCAGCAATCGTTAATTTTTCAATAGCAGCAATACGGCCAAGGTTTAAATGCCCGTAAGGATGACCCGCATAAATCATTTCATAAAGCGCCTCTTTGCCGAGCTCTTCTTCATTATTGGCGCGCAGGCTTACTTTAATCTGGTTGATCAGGTTTGTTTTTACCCGCGTAAAATCGGCCTCATCCCAGGCAGGACTCAATAGTTGCCCTGATATAATTTCATAAAAAGAATTGAGATTATCCATGTGCGCCGTGCCGCTAAACACGGTCATTTCTTTATCGACCTGATTGTGGAAACCCGCTGCCATGGGGTAGAGCGCTTTCTGGATTTCCTCGTATTTCATGGCTTCGCTGCCCGCTGAGGTTATCATGGCTGCAGTGAGCTGTGCCAGGCCTTCTTTACCCGCCGGGTCGTAAGCAGCGCCTGTTTTAAACAACACTCTAAAGTTGATCAGCGGAGATTTCGATTGCAGCAGTATGGTTTTAATTTCAGGCGCTTCTTGCTGCGACATTTTTACAAGTTCATCGATGGAACCGGTCAGGGTTGTCACTTCAGGCAGGGTTTCATTTGCCAGCGAGACCACGACCAAATGATTGTCAGTAAAATATTTCACGGCGTTTTTTTGAATGACATCCGCTGTGATATTGTCATACAGATTGTAAACCTGGTTGATGGTTTCGGGTTCGCGTGTTTTCGCCACAAAAGAAACCAGAGCTGAAGCAATTGCTTCGGAGTTATCCATGTTTGAAGCAAAAGAATATTTCAAGTTCGATTTAATGTCTTCAAGTTTTTTGCTGGAAACCGCTTCAAGTCGAAACTGTGCAAAAGTCTTCAAAATTTCGTCCCGCACAGTCCAGATATCTGCCGGGTCTTTTACTCTTGCTGCAACTGTCAGCAAATAGGGATCGACTCTTTCCGGAAAATAAGTGAAAATCTGATCGATTTTTTGCTCTTTAATAACGAGTTTTTGATATAAATCGGAGCTTTCGGAAAACCCGATTTCTCCGAGAATTTCCATGGCGGCAAAATCATTTTCTGTTTGTGAAAAAGCCGGGCCGTGAAACGCGACGGTTATCCAGGGCAGGGTGGAGGAAGGCCATTCAACATGCTCGTAAACAGCTTTTTGTTGTTCAGGTTCTTTTGGAATATCGGCTGAGTAATTACCGCGCTCCCACTTACCCCAATATTTTTCAACCAGTTTAAACGTCTTTTCAGCGTCTAAATCACCAGCGAGAATAATGGTTGTTTTTTTAGGGCGATAATAGCGTTTGAAAAATTCTTTGCTGTAACTGAATTGATTTGGCATATCTTCGATGTCTTGAATAAAGCCCATGGTTGTGTGTTTATAAGTGTGTTTTTGAAATCCAACAGACCGTTGCGTTTCAATCCATTTTCTGATCGGGTTCGCGGAGTTTTTGTTGTACTCTCCAAGCACCGCTTTTGCTTCGGTTTTAAAATCTGCTTCCGAGTAGTTCAAGTTTTGAAAGCGGTCTGCCTCCAGTTCAAGGATTTTTTCAAGATCATCTTTGGAAAAAGTAATGTGGTAGTTGGTGTAATCATCGGTTGTGTAGGCGTTTTGATCGACGCCGGCATTCTTTAAAATTTCCCCATATTTTTTAGAGGGATACTTGTCCGTGCCGCGAAACATCATGTGTTCAAAAAAATGAGCAAAGCCGGATTTTCCTTTTTCAACTTCGTTCCGGGAGCCGGTTTGTACCGGGATTTGCAAAGCGACAATGTTGGGATAATCGGTTGGCACCACCACAACGCGTAAGCCGTTCTTCAGGTCTTTCATTTCATAATCATAAGGGAAAATTTTTGAAGCTCCCGTGTCATCCGCTGCCATAGCGCCTCCTGCCAAAATTAAAGTACACATCACAAATAAAAGCTTTAGATCTTTCATTATTCCTCCAAATTAATTGATAAAAATAGTTTCCAGGGAAGATAATTCCAATCGAATTAACGCCCGCTTTTGAGAATAGTTTCAAATGGTGTGTTTAGTTTTCAGCGCACAGCGTGCAGGCGTTTTAGTAAGGATATTTGCTTATCCGAAAAATTGCCAAATTTTAGGGATTCTTATACCTGGTGATTGGAAGGCGATGTTACAGAATATTGAGAAATGTTAAATAAAATTAAAAAGCGGGACGATATTATAGGTGATTTTAAGGAATGAAATTTACCAAGTGTTCGCTCAATGTGGTTGTTTTTAAGATTTTTTTTAGCGCTGTCTCTTTTAATTGCCTGTAACACCAATCCGGTTGAATTTGGCCATCTTAATCGAGAGAATACGGATGTTTTCACGGACAGCAGTATTGTTTCTGAAGTCACGGATGTTCATGCATTAATTGTTTATGCCCAGGATTCAGATGATGATTATCCTCTGCCTGATAAAAATTCACGTATTAAATTATATGAAAGGATTTCGGAATACTTCCGGGTGATGTCTTACCGCAAACATCAGTTACATTTTCAAGAGGTGCTGAAGGAGGGAGATTATTTTCGAACCGAAAATGCTCAAGGCTTCTATAAAGATACGTTTCAAAGGAAAAGTACAGAAGAAATTTGCGACGGACCTTTCGCGCTATTTAATAAAGAAATTTTAAATAAGGTTAAAGAGGAAAAAGGGAGTGAGCTTTTCGATGGAATTGATTTGCTGATAATGGTAACCACCGATGGCGGCCCCGGCTGGTATATGCCCTCGGTTAATGCGCAAGGTTATGCCCGGCTCGGATTCAATTTCGAAGTGAACGAACGAACATTCGGCGCCCAATATGGCGGGATAACAGTTGAGATTGGCTCTGATTTTTTGCATGATCTTTACAAAGAGGTTGAGTTGTATTGGATTTTTGCGCATGAATACAGTCATTGGCTTGGTTTTAGAAGACATCGCAGTGACAACACCGGCGTTTATTCACTCATGACAAAACAGCTTTTTGCGAGTCAAAATACCGTGGAAAATGGTCTGGGACCAAATCCGCTCGATCCCTTTTTGCTTCGCCAGTTTGGCTGGCTTGATTTTGAAGATTCAACCAGGGTGAAAAAATTGTTTCCCGATGAGAAGGAAGCTGTGGTGCGGTTAAACCCTATTCGAAGTACTGAGGGTTTGGTTTTGGTGCAAATCTCTTTGCCTGGTACTACACCAACGGGTTCAACCGCCTATTCCGAATGCTTTTATGTTGCCTACCACAAAAAAGGATTGAACCAGTTTGATGATATCTATGCGGGGGAGGGCCTTTTAATTTGGCATTCGGTTTTGGACAACTATTTTGATGTAGAATGCCGTCAGGGACTCAGCGGCCAGCCCAATCGCGACCACTTCGATGTCCGGGAAAATATGAGTGGGTTGGAGACAGATTTTTTCATCCCACAAAATGATGATGTCTTTACAACCACTTCAAACCCGAATACAAATATTTGGGGGTTAGCCAATTCCGAGATGGCCAATCTGCCAACCGGTATTTCGATTACTGCTTTGCGGGAAGTTGATGGGATGATGGAATTCCGGGTTGTGTTTGGGGATAACTTCGGGGATTGATTGATACCCGAAGTATAATCTCTATTATCTCGTTCCACCGGTCTCCGGTGGAATGCCTGCCTGTACGCTCTGCGTCCAGTTGATTACAGTGTCCCCATTGTTCGACGCGGGGCATCTGACCAGGCATTCTCCACACAGTCTGAGAGCGTGAGAACTAGACTAATCATCTTTTGATATTCTGTAAATCTATACTCCTCTGAATTAAGCAATCAAAATTGGATGACGCTATGGCGGCATACCCTGACTCACGATAAAAGTTGCCCATATCCAGTGCATTGAACTGCGAACGCTTGGTGACCTTTAGCAGAAATGTTGGTCCAAACTCAGAAGCTAATTTTACCAGTTCAACACTATTATCTGCGTTGATATCGCTCAATTTTTGTACAGAGGTAATTGTGGTATCGATTTTCACCAAAAATTCATCAGTCAGCATACAGACCGAGCTGTCAGCGGGAATCTCGGGAAAGGTCCAGAATACCGGCGTGGCGTACTGGACGGCGGCCAGGTTGCCGAAACCACATTCGGCATCCTGTCCATATAAAGTAAAGAATTCTTCTGGGCGTTTGCCTTTGGGAGTAAAGAGCAAAAAATCGTTGTTTCCAAGTCGGTTTGCAACCGTCAGCTCATACTCGGCAAACAAGCTGTCTGTTTCATCCGCCGTCAGGGCACTGTCCAGTGTTGCACGCATCACAAATGGGACAAGCTCGAGTGTAATCTGTTCGTTTCGATGATACTGAAAATAGACGCGTGTTGTATCAATGAAATCAGCAGGATCACATTCTGTAATTTTCGGGTTCATTGCTTTGTCCTGACAACACCATAATAAAGATATGAATATAAAAAGCATGTATTTTTGTGAGTGTAAATACATAAAATCACCGCCTCTCATTTGTTAATTATACCATTTTCGAGTTAAAGAATTTACTTAAGTGAAATTGATTCTGTTCTATAAAGATATACAAGTCTCAAGGAAATAAACTCCAAATTACACCACGCGAAAAGTTTTTTACAAATCTATAACATGGTTTTAATGTCTTGCTATTTTTGAAACTTCGGGATCACTTTAGAAAGAGAAAATATCTCGCATCCGGGAGCAGATTCATTCACTGACTTGATTAGTAAATTGGTGCAATAAAATCAACAAAAAAATGAATAATTAGATTTTCTTGCAAATATTGGTTTTTGAGAAAGGGGAAACAAAATTTCTCACCACCGCCAAAACTAACGATGGTGAGATTTTAACTATTGTCTTCTTCTTGTATTGCTGCTAAATCGCCTGCGCCGAGGATCCTTTGGCTTGGCTTTACTCACTCTCATAAAGGTGCCGTTAAAATCCTGGCCATTCATCATCTTGATGGCTTCTTTAGCGTCATCTTCATCCGGCATTTCAATAAAACCAAAACATTTGGATTCTCCGGTTTCGGGATCTTTAATCACGTTTGCCTCAGTTACAAGTCCAAAGGTTTGAAACGCATTTAACAGGTCAATGCTTGTAATTTCAGGCGTTAAATTGCCGATGTAAATATTCATGTCGTTTCACTTCGTTGTTATTAGTTCGGTCTCAGACGATTTCCATTAACTCAATTGCAAAAGTAAGGTCTTCACCGGCCAGGGGATGATTGGCATCCAATATAACTTTTGAGTCCTGAACATCAGTGATCTTAACTTCTATGCGCGTACCATCCTCCTGAACGCTTTGCAGCATTTGACCTTTTTGTGGTTCGAGGTCTTCAGGCAGCTGGGATTTGTCAACGTTCCAGATTAACTTTTCATCGCGTTCGCCATAAGCTTCCTTTACCGGTATTTCAACTGATTTCTTTTCGCCAACAGTCATATCCAACAACCCTTTATCAAAGCCGGGAATAACCTGGCCCTGACCCACTTGAAATTCGAGCGGCTCTCTGCCATCGCTTGAGTCAAACGTTTCGCCATTTTTTAAAGTACCTGTATAATGTACTCTAACCGTGTCTCCATTTTTAACGGCCGACATATTTTCTCCTGTATAAAAATATTTAAAATTTAAAATAAAACATGAAAGATTGACCGGGAATTAACAACAAAATGAAAGATGGAAAAGCGGGGACTTCTATTTTGTAATTCTTAAAATTCAGCAGGTACCTACATATTTTACTGTTACTCAACAAAAGTATGTATTAATTATTATTGATTTAAGCAACAAAATTTTGGATATGTCTAAAATTTTATTTGGAGGTCATCGTCGGATCTGACCACTCAATTCGACTGATTTTTTGGCCGGTAGAGAGGTTTAGTTTTATAATCGTGCACAAACTGGTTTGCTGTTTGCCTGAACCTCGTTTCGTGCAAAAAGTACTTTCCACCATATTTTCCGAAATAAATTTCGGATCGCCACCGGTAATATCGCCGATTTTTCTGCCTTGCAAAGTATAGTAATTTTTTTTGTCACGCGATCGCGTTTCTACGAAATATTTCGTTTTTTGGGGGGAAGTAATTATTTTCGGCTTTCCATCCACCTTAACCCCATCGCAAAGTTTTTTCCCGGTTTCGATGTTAAAGACACGCCACCTGTCCGCACCTCTTACAACTGTTTCCACGGAAACAATGAATGGGCCAACTGCCTTTGGCCGCAAATGCCCAAAGAATTTACGCCAAAATAAAGTTGTATCCCGCACCGCAAAAACAACGGTTTCTCGGCCGTCATAGTACATTTTAGGAAACTTGGCGTTGCCGGTTGGCCGAATTTGTTCGGTTTTGGTTTTATAGATAATTTCCTTAACAATGGGCGTACCAGTTAACATGCCATTGTTGATCAGTTTGGTTTGATGCACTTTGGTGCTGGTGCAGCCGCTCAGCATGAGTACAAAGAGCAAAATTAAGTTTGAGATGGTATTTATTTTCATTTTATTCCGGTTCAGGTTAAGGCGCATAAGGTTTGGCGCGTAGAGCGGTTATGGTTTACTGAAGCTATATTTCGCTCTTCGGCTCGACCAGTTCATTCTCGATGAAATGCTTTATCATAAATAAATGTTAACAAACAAATATGACGAACCTTTATGAAAACTTCAACAATAAAAGCTGATTTTATTTTGATTCTTGCGGCGGCTATCTGGGGATTTTCGTTTGTAGCGCAAAGAGCCGGTATGAATTATATCGGTCCTTTTTTGTTTAACGGAATCCGGTTTGCACTCGGGGCGCTTTCATTGGTACCTCTAATTTTATGGACGAAGAAAAAAAATGGCTTTGTTATTCATGAAAAAGAGTTGCCTAAAAAAGTTGTTCTGCGCTACGGCTTGATTATAGGCTCTGTTTTATTTTGTGGAGCATCGCTGCAGCAAATTGGGATGGTCTATACTTCTGCCGGTAAGGCTGGTTTTATTACCGGACTGTATGTGGTTTTGGTACCATTGGCGGGATTATTCTGGCGGCAGTCTGTCCATATTGGCACCTGGCTGGGTGTTGTGGTGGCAACTGCGGGTCTTTATTTTATTTCTGTGACAGATACATTCACAATTGAATCCGGAGACTTGTGGGTGCTTGCCAGCGCTTTGTTCTGGACGGCGCATGTGCATGTAATTTCCTGGCTTTCGCAGGAAATGGACGCGCTCCTGATTGCTTTTTTGCAATTTATAGTGTGCTCAATTTTGAGCTTATTAAGTGCTTTTTTTCTGGAAGCCATTATTTGGGCCAGCATTTGGGATGCCGCAATACCGATTTTTTACGGCGGCGTATTTTCGGCTGGCATTGCCTACACTTTGCAGGTCATCGCCCAACGTGATGCTCCGGCAGCGCACGCGGCCATCATCCTCAGCATTGAAGGCGTTTTTGCAGTGATTGGCGGCTGGCTGTTGCTTTCAGAAGTTTTGAGCAGGCGCTCTCTAATCGGTTGCGGACTCATGTTTGCCGGAATGATTTTTTCACAGGTGCATATTTTGTATGGCAAGAGAAGTAAAGCAGTTTGAACTCAGGGTTCTTTTCATCTCGTTCCACCGGTCTCCGGTGGAATGCCTGCCAGGACGCTCTGCGTCCGGGTGATTACAATGAGAAGTTAAGGTTAAAAAAGATCCATTCTTACTTCCTGCTAAACTTATAAAATAAACTTGGCACTACAATCATATTCAAAACAGTTGAAGTCAATAGGCCGCCAAGAATCACGATGGCCATGGGTGTTTGAATTTCTTTGCCGGGTTCGCCGCCGCCAAACGCTAGTGGAATTAAGGCCAGGCCGGTGGTAAGTGCAGTCATCAGTATTGGATTCAATCTTTCCAGTGAACCTTGCACAATAGCTTCGCGGAGGCTTTTCCCTT
The DNA here is from genome assembly GCA_029262035.1 of Candidatus Zhuqueibacterota bacterium. GTDB lineage: Bacteria > Zhuqueibacterota > Zhuqueibacteria > Oceanimicrobiales > Oceanimicrobiaceae > JAJDAE01. The sequence continues at coordinate 12,594 of JAJDAE010000173.1, read as the reverse complement.
CAGAAAGCAGATTCTGATAATGCGAAATCATCAGGATACCATTGCGAGTCGCGATTCCAAACAAGGTAATAAAGCCAACCAGAGAAGCAATGCTGATTATGCCATCCGTGAAAAAGACCGCCCAAATGCCGCCGATAAGCGCCAACGGTAAATTGGCCATAATTAAAATGGTAGGCCTGAATGCATTGAACTCCATGTACAGAATAATAAAAATGGCAGCGATGGAGACGAAACTGAGCAGCGTCAGCAATCTGGTGGCTGCCTGCTCGCTTTCAAATTGGCCGCCATATTCAACGTAGTAGCCTTGTGGAAAGTTGATGTTTTGTGCCAGTCGGGATTTTATATCGTCGATTACGCTCCGCAGATCGCTGCCGGATACGTTTGCCTGAACCACGATTTTTCTTTGCACATTTTCGCGGCTTATAGTGTTTGGCCCCTTTTCATAAATCACCTCTGCAAGTTGACTGAGCGGCAGTTTAGCGCCCATAGGCGTATCAAACAAGGCGTTGCGGATGCGATCGATGTTACCTCGGTTTTGTTCATTGAAGCGCACGACCATGTTATAACTTTGCTGTCCTTCCAAGACCTGTGAAACGACTTCGCCGTTGAAGGCCACATCGATGGCTTCGGCCAGTTGATGCACTGAAACACCATAAGTTGCCATGGCGCGGCGGTTGGCTTTGATACGGACTTGTGGTACATCGATCTGCTGCTCGGAAGCAAGATCGACCACACCCGGAATGTCTTCCATTTGTTGGCGGACGCTTTCTGCCAGGGAGCGCAGACGGTACAAGTCCGGACCAAAAATTTTGATTGCAATATTGGCGCGTGTCCCGGAAAGCATGTGGTCGATTCGGTGGCCGATGGGCTGCCCAATGGTGATATTGGTGCCGGGAAGCATGGAAAGTGCATTCCTTATTTCGTCGACGAATTCTTCTTTGCTTTTATCATCCTTAAGCTCAAATACTGCCTCGATTTCCCCCGAATTGACGCTTTGCGCATGGTCATCCAACTCGGCACGGCCGGTGCGTCGGCCGGTTGATTTTATCTCTGGAAAAGAAAGTAAAATCTCCTCCGCAAGCTTACCCATTTTGTTGGACTCATGCAAAGAAGTGCCGGGAACCGTTAACACACTAATTGTCAGGGCGCCCTCGTTAAATTCCGGTAAAAAAGCACGACCTAGAAACGGCAGCACGGCCAAGGTAAAAACCAAGGTAATGAACGAAGCTAACAAGACCAGCCCTGGAAATTTTAACACTAAATCAAGTACTTTTTGAAAGCCGGTCTTCAAGCGGGTGACCAGCCAACCATCTCCTTTTTTAGTCATGAAAGTCGCATTTGGCAGAAGAAAAGCGGACAAGGCCGGCGTAACCGTAATCGCGACCAGCAATGATGCAAAAACAGAGGTGATGTATGCATATCCCAACGGTCGCAGTAATCGCCCTTCAACGCCGGTGAGAAAAAATAACGGCACAAAAACGATGATTACGATGAGCGTGGCGTTGACCATGGGTGAGCGGATTTCTTTTGACGCCTCGTAAATAACTTCCATAACCGGCCTTTTGGGTGTCTTGGTCGAGAGGCTGTTTTCCTTTAATCTTCGGAAAACATTTTCAACATAAATTATGGCGTCATCAACCAGCACGCCGATGGCAATGGCCATACCGCCCAGAGTCATGGTGTTGATGGTGATATTGAAGATTCTAAAAACAAATATCGTGATGATAAATGAAAGTGGAATAGCCAAAGCTGAAATGAAGGTTGTGCGTGCACTGCCAAGAAAAACAAACAGAACGAGAATAACCAGAATTGCGCCATCACGCAGGGCTGCAATCAAATTATCGATTGCGCCACGGATAAAATCTGCTTGTTGGAAAACCTTGGTATTGCAGACAACGCCAGCAGGTAGTGATTGCTGGATTCCCTTGATTGATTCTTCGATGCGTTTGGTTAACTCGAGAGTGTTGGCATTAGGTTGCTTCTGTATCATCAGGATAACGGCGGGTTGAGCATTTGCCGAGCCGTCGCCAAATTTGACGGCAGCACCTATTTTAACCTCGGCAACATCGCGGATGAGAACCGGGAGGTCGCCGCGAATGGTTACCACTGAATTGGCGATGTCTTCCAGGTTTTTTACCCGGCCGATGCCGCGGATAAGGTATTCCTGCCCCGAGTCCATAAACACGCCGCCGGATGAATTGCTGTTACTTGCCTCTGCGGCGTGCAACACTTCGTTGAGCGAAACGTCGTATGCCGCAAGTTTTTCCGGAGATACCAGAATTTGATATTGTTTAATCTCGCCGCCGATGGGCACAACCTGGGACACGCCGGGCACGGCCAGCAACCGTCTTCGAATGGTCCAATCAGCAATACTACGTAAATCCATTTCACTGACCGCATTACCGACCAAAGTATCTGCGCTGACGCTGATGAACATGATTTCGCCCATAATCGAAGAAATTGGTGCCAGGATAGGTCGAGGAATATCGTCGGGCAGGGATGATTGGGCGATCTGCAGTTTCTCATTGACGATTTGGCGGGCGATGAAGATGTCCGTGCCCCAATCAAACTCTACCCAAACAATGGAGATCCCGGCAGCGCTGGAGGACCGCACACGGCGGATTCCGGTTGCGCCGTTTACTGCGGTCTCAATTGGAAAGGTCACCAGGGTTTCCACTTCTTCTGGCGCCATGCCATGGGCTTCGGCAAGGATGGTAACGGTTGGCGCCGTCAGGTCAGGAAAAACGTCGACTGGCAAGAGAAAGGCAATGAAGGTCCCGCCTACAAGCAGCAGCACTGATGCTGCTAAAACAACGAGCCTGTTTTCAAGTGAAATTTTTATAAGTTTATCAAACATATTTTTATATCCTGATTTTTATTTTTTAGATGGATAGCAGGATGTCCTTATCCTTTAATTTCGAATCTAATAAAATATCAACTGCGTGTCATTCCTGGGAATCCTTTTAGCCGACAGTCGGCGTTTCTTTAATTTTTTTCCTGAATGAAATTAAGATCAATGCGCGTGGCCGTGACCCTGTGGCATGGAGGTTGACAAAGACGCGAGTCGGACTTGATAGCCGCCAACGATTGTGACACGCTCGCCTTTAGAGATGCCATTCAGAATTTCCGTGTAGCCGTTGTCGGTTATGCCGGTGGTGAGGATACGTTTGGCAAAGGATTCTCCTTCCACATGCACGTAGGCAACCGACGTCCCATCCTCATCGAAAATCGCGCTATTGGGAATGGTAAGGGTTGCGACGCGGTCACCTGTTTTGACCGATACCTCAGCGAACATGCCAATTTTAAGGAGTTTGTCAGGATTGTCCAATTCAAAAAGCACCGGCACTGTGCGAGATTTTTCATCGACGATACTGCCGATTGAAACCAACCGCCCGTTTAGTTGGCTAACTGTAAATTCTTGCTCGTAGCCTTCAATTTTAAAAGAGGCATCCCTGGTGTTTTTTATTTGGGCGATACGGGCAACGGGAACGTGTGCTTTAAGTAGCACATTTTTCGGATTAGTAATGGTAAAAAGTCTTTTGCCTGCTTCGACATTTTCTCCGAGGTGGAAATGGATGTCCTGTATGAAACCATCGATTGGCGGTTTAAGATGGAAATGTAGAACACCACCATTTTTTTTGTCCAGGTTGCCAAAATCGACTTGCCGGGACACCACATCATAGCCGGCTTTCCTGGCTTCAAATCTCAACTTTGTTTCTTCCAGCCTTTTTTGAGAAATTGCCTTTTTTTCGAAGAGCCGCTGAGCGCGCTCGTATTCCGAACTGGCAATAAGATATTCGCTGCGGATGCTGTTGAAACTGGTTTCGGTATTCGCCGGCGGGGAAATAACCGCCAAAATGTCGCGCTTGCTAACCCATTGGCCGATGGAAGGCAGACTGGCATTTTGGTCTGCGAGAATAACACCGTTGACCGGGGCAGGTACTTCAGCGTGCATTTGGGGCTGGGGCAGAATTTCACCCACTGCAAAAACTGAGGCGGAGAGCTCGTGCTGGTCAGCGGGTTCGGTACGGAAATCTATTTTCCACTGCTGCTCCTTTAGAAAACTAATGGTTTCTTCGCCTGTAGATACTTCAACGATGTGAGGTATGGACGCTTCATCAGCATAGACACGCACTCCGGGCACTTCGATGTTATCCGAAACCTGGTTGCCGGTGAGTTTGAGCTGCATATCATAAATGCCTGCTTGAGCAAATTTTACCACGGGGCGAAAAATACCAGGATGACTGGGAGCATCAGACACCACTGTGAGCGGTTCACTGCCGTCTTTTGTGAAAATACAAATTAGCTTGCCTTGAAGAACCGCTTTAAAATCCTTCATGTCTGAAAGGTGGACTGCAAACGCTGCTTCCTGCCCCACGACAAGGGCGGGGTATTCCATGAAAAGTTCGGTGCTTTTTGTCCATAAGGTTACAGAAGTAGCTTCATGTTCATGCTCGATTTTCGGCTCATTTTGGTCGGTACAGCCCATAAAAATCAGGCAAGTGAAAATAGATAGAGTTATGTAACGTAACATTTTTTACCTCATTTGAAGTTTTTTTAAAAACTAATTGGTCACTCCCGCATATTCTTAGCGGGTGTCCACAAGACATATGTTCTTTTCTGGCTGCCCGCTAAAAACAAACAGGCATGACAGCCATCATTTATATTTTTAAATTGGCTATTCATGAATCAATATTGGGCAATTGCCTGCCCGATGGCTTTTTCAAGTTCAAAAATGCTCAGCTCGTATTTCAGCAATAAATCATTTCTGGCCTGAAAAGAATCGCTGTAGGCACGCACGCCATCCAGCAGTTCTAATAGGGACATTTCTCCCTCAGTGTAGGAGAATTGTGCTGTTTCGAGTAGTTGCTCTGGCGGCCGGACGCTTTCATCGAGAAATTGTTCTACCTGTTTGCGGTAAAGTTGATAAACTTCGTAAGCTTGCCGTACTTCCAGCGCCACTCGTTTTTCGAGTAATTCGGTCAACAATATTTGCTGGTTCAGTGCGGTTTTGGCGCTGCGTATATTGCCTTGATTACGATCAAATAATGGCAACCCAAGGTTGATTTCTACAATAGCACCTTCGAAATCATCGTTCTGTTTTTTGTAACCTGCCGATGCGCTGATTTCGGGGAACCTGCCCCATTTACTGGCGGTCAGTGATGACTGCTTGCTTCGGGATGTAGCTTGCGCAGCCTGCAGATCGGGACGATTCGCCGCGCTTTGTTCCAATAGGTTTTGCAAAACGCTATCCCGAACGGGGGTTGGGGAAGTTGCAGATGTTACGATCAGAATTTCACTTTTATTGGGGTTGATCAGAAATGCCAGTTGCCTTTGGCTGTTATTTAACTGCACCCTGGCCTCTGTTTCAGCCTTCTGGTAACGGAGATATTCGACTGTGATTCGTTGCTGTTCATAACCAGCCATATCTCCATCCGCAAAACGTGCGCGGCTGGCTGCTTCTGCTCGGCGGAAGACCATTGCTGCTTTTTGCGCAGCTAGATAATTTTGACTCGCAAAGTGAGTTTCTGCGAACGCCTTCTGAACCTTAAACTTAATGAGACGCTGTACGTCCGCGAGTTTCAGTTCCTCAGCATCAACCTGCGCTGAAGCAGCTGATATCCGGGACCAGCGCGACCAGAGGAAGTTCAACGGCAGCCCACCGGAGATGGTAGTTTCACCAATATCCTGACCATCAAGACTAAGGTCTTCGCGGTTATATGTAACAACCGGATTTGGAAACAACCCGACCGTGGTTCTTTCACCACGCGCCTGCTCCACAGCATAACGCTGAATTTGTGAGGCCGGGTAGTTAGCTAGCGCCCGCTCAACTGCTTGCGGTAAAGTCAAAGTTAGTGTCTTCGTTTTGATTTCTTGTGTTATGCCCGGAACAGAAAATATAACGAAGAGAACAAACACTATTGTTTGAATTCTTTTCAAGAGGAATCCTCCACATATAAAAATTGTAATAATATCCAAGCAACAAACCAGAAGCGCTTGAACATGATTGTTCAATTGTAGTAAAAATTTAGAAGGTGAATTTTTAAAGAAGGTTAAACTTGTGGCGGAGACAGGTTTGTTGCAGAAAGGATACAATAATCCTGCTGGGGTTGAAGTGGTAGTAAATTGAAATCAGTTTCTTGAGGAAACTGACTGGAATAATGCTCTTCAGTTGATTGAATCAATAAATGTAAAGTGATTGATAATGTAACCAATTTGAACATGTTGTTCGCATTAGCTTGTACAACACCCATCATACCCGTGAAGTGTGTAATTGAAGCGCCAAAATGATCAGTGGAATTGGCTTCGTGCTGGTCGTCCTCGTTATGCTCGTGTGTGTGTGATGCAAATGGCGCTGCATGCGAGTGATATCCGTTATTTGCCGAGTCTGGATGATGGCCTTCAGGATGATGATGGAAAAATGGTGTTAAAACGATAGCAATCACATAAAAAAACAACACCGTTGTTTTGGACAAACTAAGTTTCATTTTATTCATGTAAAACATCATGTGCTGAGAGTAAAGAATTCCCAATAGAAAATCAAGAGTTAATTCAGAGTCAAGAGTTTACCATAAGGAATGAGCAGGCTGGATAATATTAATTGAATAAGGTCTCATTAACATATTCCAACCTTATATCTCTAAAAAACAGCCGATTATACACTTGGGCTTGTTTTTAGGATGAAAATATCTTAACTTTTGCAGCTTTGGCGAGTAAAAGAAAATGACTTTAAATTAGAGATCTATAATTCAATGCGCCATCAAAACATTAATCAATTTAATCGAGTAACCCTGCTTTGGATGCTGGTTTTTTTATTACCTCTCAACGTGGTGGCGCAAAGTCAGAATATTCGGTTTGACCATTTCTCGGTGGATCAGGGTCTCTCGCAAAGTTCCGGTACAGCACTTCTGCAAGATCGGGATGGCTTCATCTGGATCGGCACGCAGGATGGCCTGAACAAGTTTGATGGCGTCAGTTTTAAAGTCTACAGCCATGACCCGGAAGACTCGACTTCAATTTCAAAAAATAATATCGGTCAGCTCTTCCAGGATGCAGACGGTTTTATCTGGATTACTTCGGAGGGCGGGATACTCGACAGATTCAATCCCCGAACAGAAGTTGCGGTTAGCTTCACGGAAAAACTTCTAAATAGCCGCCCCTCTGCAAACACTTTTATTTGCGCAATTCAAAACTCGGCAGATGGCAAAACCTGGTTTGCCACAAAAAGTGGTTTAGCCCGCTACAATTCCTTTGAAAATAATTTTTCATTTGTTCAGGTGGATACTTTGGACGCCGCCGGCAACATATTTACCAATTTTTTGATAGCTCGGAATGGCATCTTTTGGTTGAGCAATAGTAGAGGCGATTTCCTGAAGTTTGATCCAACCAGTTCTGAATTCTCTAAGTTTGAAATTCCGGTATCACAAAGCTCTTCCTGGAAGGGTGAAAATATATCCTCATTGTTTGAAGATAGTTCCGGTATGTTCTGGATTGGCACCTATGGTTCCGGGCTGCTTCGTTTTGACCCAACCCGAAATCAGTTCAGGCAATTTACTCACCGTAAAAAAGATGACCAGTCAATTGCATCCAACACTGTCATGAGTATCACCGAAGATGCGAATAAAAATCTTTGGCTTGGCTTGAATCAAGGGTTGAGTTGTTTCATAAAATCAGAAAAACGTTTTGTTAACTATAAACATGATCCCTACGAGCCAGGCAGTTTGATTGCCAATGAAATAAAGACCTTAATGATGGATAATTCCGGTACTCTTTGGATTGGAACGAACGGAGGCGGAATTAATAAATACGATCCGCAAAAACAAAAATTTGCTCATTTAAGAAATAACCTCAAACATCCCGAAGCCATGAAGGGGAATTTCGTGTGGGCGATTTTCGAGGATTTGGAGGGCTTGCTTTGGATCGGAACTGAGAAAGGCGGGTTAACGGTCTATAATCGCAAAACGCATGGTTTTGAAATCTACCGTTCGAATGCTGATCCTCAAACTCTTGGTTCAGTCAAAGTATTTGATTTATGCGAGGATGATAGGGGCAATATCTGGATGGCTACTGCCGGGGGCGGATTAACCAAATTCGATAAAGCGACAGGCGAGTTGAAAAGTTATATTGGCAATAGGCGAAATCCTGCCGGGTTGATGAGTAATTTTTTAAGAGACCTGACTTTTGATGAAGATGGATTTATTTGGCTTGCTACCTCAGGCGCCGGGTTGGGCAAGTTCGATCCCGTAAAAGAGGAATTCACTCACTTTTTACATCAGCCGGAAAATGAGTTGAGTGTAAGCAGTAATCACATAACCAGTATCTACGACGATGGGGAAGGCAGCCTTTGGTTAGGTACTTTCTCGGGTGGCCTGGAGCATTTCGACAAGAAGTCAGAAGTATTTACTCACTATATCCACGATGCGAAAAATGTTGAAACCTTGAGCAATAATTATGTAATGAGCATTTGCAGGGATTTAACCGGGAATGTGTGGGTTGGGACAAACTACGGTCTGAATCGATTGAATCTGAACGAAAACAAATTTAAACGATACACCACCAAAAATGGTTTGGCGAATAATGTAATTTACGGCCTCGAAATTGATAGCAATAATAATATTTGGATGAGTACCAATAAAGGACTTTCGCGTCTTGATACCAAAACAGACTGGTTTAAAAATTTTGATGTTGCCGATGGGCTGCAAAGCAATGAATTTAACTCAGGGGCTTTCTTCAAAAACAAAACAGGGGAGATGTTCTTTGGCGGTATTAACGGCCTGAATATTTTTCAGCCTGATAGCATTAATGTCAATCCGAGTATCCCCCCGGTGGTGATTACCGGCGTTAAAAAATTCGACCAAAATCTTGTTTTGCCGTTGGAAGTTGACACACCACTGGATTTATCCTACAAGGATAATTTTCTTACATTTGAATTTGCAGCGCTCAATTATACCAATCCTTTGAAAAACCAGTACGCCTATATGCTGGAAGGATTTAATGCCGACTGGGTGTATTGCGGCAATCAGCGTTACGCTACCTACACGAATCTTTCGCCGGGCGATTATACCTTCCGCGTGAAAGGTTCAAATAACGATGGCGTTTGGAATGAAACCGGCGCGGTGATTAAGATTGCCGTTAGTCCGCCATTCTGGAAAACCGGCGTGTTTCGTTTCTTTTGCGTTTTGAGTTTTGTTGCCTGCTTTGTTCTGTATATCCGCCATTTAAAAGACCGTGAAAAAAAGAAGACCGCTTTAAATAAAAAGTTCACAGAATTGAAACTACAGGCCTTACGCGCCCAGATGAACCCGCATTTTATTTTTAATACGCTGAATTCGATTCAGTATTTTATCTCCAACAAAGATCAGAAATCGGCTTTTCAATATTTGTCCAAATTTTCGAAATTGATGCGTATGGTTTTGGATAATTCCGACAAAGGCAAGGTGACTATTGCTGAAGAGCTTGAGGCGCTAAAACTCTATCTGCAGCTTGAAGCGCTCCGGTTTGAAGGCAAGTTTGATTATCACCTTGAAGTTGATTCAGCCATTGATATTTATAACCGTGAAATCCCAACTTTGTTAATTCAGCCATTTGTTGAAAATGCCATTCAGCACGGACTTAAATTTAAGCGCACAAATGGCGCGTTAGATATTAAACTTGAAGCTGATAATGGCTCGGTCGTTTGCTTTATCGAGGACAATGGCATCGGTATTGAAAAATCTTTGGAGAGCAAGCAAAATGGCAACGGAGACCACAAGTCGGCTGGAATGAAGGTTTCGAGAGAACGCCTGGAAACTCTTAACGCCGTGAAGAAAAACGGTCGCGGCATTGAGGTGATTGATCTCTCAAGGAGCGATGGCAACCAGCAGGGGACAAGAGTCAAGATTATCATTCCAACTGAAAATTGATTTTGGGTTCGTAGTTCAAGCTTTAGCTTGCCGTGCACGATCGCGGGAAGGCAGCCTGAAGGCTGGACTACAGACCTATTCATCATATGAAAAAAGAAAAAATGAGCGACTCAAAAATAAAAGCTGTCATTGTAGATGATGAAGAAAAAGGCAGGAAGCTGCTACGCAACCTCATAAGCGAATATTGTAGCGACGTTGAAGTTGTTGCCCTTGCCGACTCTGCTCAAGCAGGCGCGGATGCCATCAAAAAACATAAACCGCACTTGATTTTTTTGGACATCGTAATGCCGAACGAGGATGGCTTTGCGGTACTCAGCAAAATTGGCGGTTACGATTGCGAGGTGATTTTTACCACGGCCTACGACCAATATGCCATTCGGGCCATACGTGCTTGCGCTCTGGATTATCTGCTCAAGCCGATCGATGTAGATGAGTTGCAAGCTTCGGTTAAAGCTGCGCAAGAACAAATTCATGAAAAGGCAACCGAAACAGTGACTGATGAGCGGCTGGCAACTCTGCTTCAATACACGGCATCGGGGAGCAACCTGCCGCAGAAAATTGGCATTCCCACCATGCACGGCGTTAAGTTTTATCAGATTGAGGATATTTATTTTTGCAAGGCTGAAGGCAACTATACCACTATACATATTTCCGGCAACGAAAAGCTGGAACTGGTTTCTAAAACCTTAAAAGAGTTTGAAGAGCTTTTCAACGACTATAATTTTATGAGAACCCACCGTTCTTATCTGGTCAATCTGAGCCATCTCACCGAATACAAGCGGTTTAATTATTCCGATGGTTCTGATGGCGAGGGCGGCTGTGTAATTCTTGCCAACAAAATGAAAATCCCGGTTTCCCGGGATAAAAGAAAAAGTCTGCTGCAGCGCATTTCCAAGCCATTTTAGCAAGTCTCCCTTCTAAGTAAACAGACCTTTTTCACTTGCCGTTAAGAACTTTTTAGTGCTTGACCGAAAACCAAAAATTACCCGTCATTCTGAACACAAAATCTCATAAGTTGCTTTTCAAGATCGCCGCCGCCGTGTGAAGAATCTCTCCCCCAGCAGAAGATTCTTCGCGCATCATCTTCTGCCTCAAGTGCCACATTTGAGGGTTCGCGTTCAGAAAGACAGCACCCGGGAGTTCTCGTTCACACACTATTTATCCCCACATCCAACCACTCACGCACTGAACCCGACATTTCATCCTTTTTTCTGTAACAAGCCGCAATAACTGCGATATAATACGGTACAGTTCTGTACTAAAATGTATCTTATTTATATAATTTAAAGGAGGAGGCTATGAAAGCTTTTCGGTTGGATATAGCATCCGTTATTTTGGCATGTTTGGCTCTGTCGGTTTTGAGCGGGTGCACTGCAAATGCAGATTCAGGTAAAGTACCAATTACGACTTCATCTGAAACTGCGAAGGAAAACTATATTAAGGGCAGAGATCTGCAGGAGAAATTGCGTGCAACCGAAGCCAGACCCTATTTTGAAAAAGCTGTTGCTGAAGACGAAGACTTCGCGATGGCGCATTTAAACCTCGCATTCACTGCACCCAGCGCTAAAGACTTTTTTGCATCGCTGGAAAAAGCTGCTTCGCTGGCAGATAAAGTCTCTGATGGCGAGCGTCTTTTTATTCTGGCATCCCAGGCCATTGTTAATGGAGACCCCGCAATGCAGGGTGAATATTGTAAACAGTTGGTGGAAAAATTTCCAAAAGACGAGCGGGCACAAAATAATTTAGGCACCCACTATTTTGGTCAGCAAGATTGGCAAAAAGCCATAAATGCGTATGAGGTTGCCGTGCAAATAAATCCTGATTTTTCACAGCCTTACAATCAGCTTGGGTACTCATACCGGTTTTTGGGCAACTATGATGAAGCTGAGAAAGTTTTTAAAAAGTACATCGAAATTATTCCGAATGATCCTAACCCGTACGACTCCTATGCCGAGTTGTTGATGAAAACCGGACGTTACAAAGAGTCAATTGAAAATTATAAAAAGGCACTGGAAGTTAACCCAAAGTTTGTAGCTTCTCATGTTGGTATCGCCACGAATTATTGCTATTTACGTGATGGCAAGTCGGCACGGAAGCAGTTAAAGGAACGGTATGAACTTTCAGAAAATGATGGTCAAAGACGCGGCTCCCTTTTGGCTGAAGCCGTGACATATGTGTTTGAGGGAGAGTATGAGATGGCGCTTGCCGCGCAGAAAAAAGCCTATAAAATTGCTGAAAAAAATAATGACAAAGCAGCAATGTCCGGTAATTTGGGGAACATGGGCAATGTTTTGGTTGAGTCCGGACAACCTGCCAAAGCCATGGCTAAATTTGAGGAATCATTGCAATTGATTTTAGGCTCTGATTTGTCACAACAACAAAAAGATTTGGCTCAGCAATTTCACTATTTCAATACTTTTCAGGTTGCAATGGCTGAGAATAAATTGACTAAAGCCAAAAAGAATACACAAAAATTCAAAATGCAGGCTGAAGAAAAAAATAACAATTTTCAAAAAAGACTGTCACACCAAATGCTGGGCGTGATCGCTATGGCCGAGAAAAACTATGACAGTGCGATTGCTGAACTGAAGCAGGCAAATTCGCAGGATCCTTATAATTTGTATCGCCTGTCGCTGGCTTATGAAGGCAAAGGTGACAGTGAAATGGCAAAGGAATATTATATGAAAGCTGT
>JAJDAE010000172.1 GCA_029262035.1 Candidatus Zhuqueibacterota bacterium | reverse complement strand
CCCCTTCCATCTCTTGCAGTAAATGCAATTGCATTTAAGGGCTGGGTAAGTGAGGAAATTATGTTACCATCGGCCAATTGCCAGAGTTTTTCAAAAGGTTGAGAAACAAACAGGCTCAGCAAAATAAAAAACATTGAACCGGACACTAACACAGTAACAATGTATGGCATAAGTTCTTTATTTTTCTTACCGGTTAAAAAGACACAAAGAGATGAATAAATTGTTAACAACCAGCCCCAAAAAAGTAGTGATCCTTTTTGTCCACCCCAAAGTGACGCCACAACATATAAATTGGGCATCGCTCTATTAGAGTAATTCGCTACATACTCATTGTGAAAATCGTGTGCAAATATTTGCTGCCATAATACCAAAACCGATAGTGTAACCAGTCCGGTGACTGCATACGACGCATTTTGTCCTGAAATCTTTAAAGCGTCATTGTTTTTTAAAACACCAAAAAGTGATGCCGCAACAGAAAAAATGGCGCATGCAAGCGCCAAAACGAGAATTAAATGACCAATATCAGGCATAATATTAATTAGTTCCCCCTTGCTCGGAATAACCTTCCTTATACTCCGACTCACCATAATTATAATCTTCAGATTCATACTTTGAAGGGCATTTTGCCATCAACATATTTGCATCAAAGTAGCCCTCTTCAGCTAAATATTTTCCTTCGACCAAAACTTCCGAACCATCCTTAAAAGTATCGGGACGCTCCTTGTCATAGCGGACTCGCATTTGATTTCCATTGTCCTCTATGAGAAAGAAAATTTCAAGACTGTTTCCGGTTTCTTCAACAGAGCCGGCAACTAAATTGCCTTTTACACGCAATCCTTTGGGAACTTCAGAGCCATCCATTGCCTGAACGTCGGTAATTGTAACGTAGTATTGCATATTCTCATTAAAACCGCTAATGGTTAACCAGACCATTAACACGGCTATTACAGCAAATGAAATCGCAACCTTCACTTTTTTAGCGGGCATAGCATAACTCCTTTATATTTTTGCTACTTTTAATTTATTTTTCGGGGCTATTACATCTGAACATTTAACAGCAATTTTTTCAGGTGAAAGCCCGATGTTATCAAGTAATATATCTCTGGAACCATGTTCAATAAAACAGTCAGGAATACCAAGGTTTGTTAAAGTACCGCAATCCAGTCTCTGACTATGAATAAACTGACCAACCTGGCTCCCAAAGCCACCACTCAAAACATTCTCTTCGACGGTGACAATATGCTCGTGTGTTTGAATAATACTTCTCAACATAACTTCATCCAAAGGCTTAACAAAACGACAATTGATAACTGTGACAGAGAAGCCATCTTTCTCTAACTTTTCTGCAGCTTTCAGAGAATTTGCGACCATGGTACCCACCGCAAGCAAAGCGATATCATGCCCTTCGCGCAGACTCTCCCATTTACCAATTTGAATTTCTTCAAATTTATTCCCGTCGGTAAGTTGAATACAACCATCTTTTGGATAACGAATCGAGAATAGATACTTATCCTGTCGAAATGCTGTATAAAGCAGGTTGCGTAATTCATCGCCATCTTTAGGCGCTGTAACCACCATTCCCGGAATTGTGGACATATAAGACAAATCAAACGTACCATGGTGGGTGGGGCCGTCTGCACCGCACAATCCGGCTCTATCTAATGTAAACACCAGAGGCAATTTCTGAATAGCTGAATCATGAATGATATGATCATAAGCCCGTTGTAGAAAAGTAGAGTAAATTGAAACACATGGTCTAAAGCCCTCAGCGGCAAGTCCGGCGGCAAAAGTAACACCATGTCCTTCCGCAATTCCCACATCATAAAAACGCTTCGGGAAGGCCTTTTGATATTTCACCAGACCGGTTCCTTCAGCCATTGCGGCAGTTATCGCAACAACTTTGTCATCCTGTTCGCTAATTTCGATTAAAGCGTCCGTAAAAGCCGTGTTATAAGAAGGCATGGAAACAACTTTTTTGTCACCCTCGGAATCTTTGGGTGCCGGAGAGACCGCATGAAACTTAACTGAGTCTTTTTCAGCATAATCAACGCCCTTACCCTTAACAGTTAGCACATGTAAGACCTTTGGACCTTTAATTGTTTTCAAATTATTTAAGGTCTGTACCAATTCTTTTGTATTATGGCCATCGATGGGACCAAAATACCGAAAGCCTAATTCTTCAAAAATTAAACCAGGAACAATTAAATTTTTAAGACTTTCCTCTACACGTTTAACAAATTTTCGCAAACGTCTTTTGCCAAAAGGCATAATCTCTGTTAAGTTCCAAATTTCATCTTTTATTTTATTGTATAGAGGATGTGTAGTCACCTCGGTAATTCGCTTAGAAAGCGCACCAACGTTTGGTGAAATTGACATCTGGTTATCATTCAAAATGACAAGAATATCAGTATTCAAACAGCCTGCATTATTGAGAGCTTCATAAGCCAGGCCACCAGTCAAAGCGCCGTCACCGATTACCGCAACAACCTTATTCTCTTTACCCAATAAATCTCTTGCTTCAGCAAAGCCTAGTGCGGCTGAAATCGAAGTACTTGCATGGCCGGCACCAAAATCATCGTACTCACTTTCAGAGCGCTTTAAAAAACCACTCAGTCCTTTGTATTGCCGAATGGTATTCAGCTCATTTTTTCGCCCAGTCAATATTTTGTGAACATAACCTTGATGCCCAACATCCCAAATCAACTTATCCTCTGGTGTATTAAAAACATGGTGCAATGCAACCGTAAGTTCTACAACACCCAAACTAGAGCCAAAATGACCCCCGATATTAGTAATCACATCGACAAAATATTCCCTGATATCAGAACATAGTCTGTCAAGTTCCTCAACACTCAAACCCTTCAAATCATCAGGTTTATTTATTTTGTCTAAAAGCTTTCCCATGAAGAATTCCTCGATAAAACAGTTATAACAAGTTTACTATGCGTAACTAACAGCTTTGGTTTCACGAATAACCGTGATCTTAATTTGACCAGGATATTCCAGTTCAGTTTGAATTTTTGCTGCAATTTCATTTGCAAGTAAGTCAGCTTGTGCATCGCTCACCTTATCCGGTTGAACGATTACGCGTACTTCACGTCCGGCTGAAATAGCATAGGCCTTTTTAACCAGCTCAAATGAATCTGCAACTTTTTCAAGACTCTCGATTCTGCGGATATAACCGTCAATGGAGTCTCTTCTTGCTCCGGGCCTGGCTCCTGAAATTGAATCTGCACATGCAACCAGAACTGAAATTAAAGTAGTTTTAGGAGAATCTTCGTGATGCGATGCAATGGCATTCATAACCACAGGATTCTCTTTGAATTTTCTGCCAATTTCCAAACCAATCTGAACATGCGTCCCTTCCTGTTCCTGGCTCATCGCCTTGCCGATATCATGAAGCAATCCTGCCCGTTTTGCCAATTTGATATCTAAATTCAATTCAGCAGCCATTGCACCTGTCAATGTGGAAACCTCTTCACAATGCTGTAAAACGTTTTGGCCATAACTGCTGCGGAACCGCAACCGACCCAAAATCCGAATCAAATCCGGATGCAACCTTCCGACGCCAATTCTTGCAATCACTTCGTTACCGCACCGCCAAATCGTCTTATCAACTTCCTTTTCAGCACTCCGAACTATTTCTTCAATTTTTTGTGGGTGAATTCGATTATTGCCGATAATTTTTTCTAATGCCAATCGCGCAACTTCGCGGCGAACAGGGTCAAATGCTGAAAGAACCACAGCCTCGGGCGTATCATCAACAATTACTTTTACACCAGTCGCTTGCTCGAAAGCTTTAATATTCCGACCATCACGACCTATAATTCTTCCTTTCAAATCTTCAGAAGGCAAGTGAACAACTGAGACGGTTGTCTCCACACAATGATCGGCTGCATTCTTTTCAATAGCCATGGTGATAATTTTCTTTGCTTCGCGGGTCGCATTTTCCTTGGCTTTATCCAAAAAATCTTTGTAGAATTGTGCAGCTTCAGCTTTATATTCGTGTTTTAAGTTCTGGAGTAATAAATTTTTAGCAGCCTCGATGCTGAATTGGGAGATTTTGGAAAGCATTTGGTTTTGCTCTGCAATAATTCTGTTATACTCTTCGTCTTTGGTACGAATCGCCTCTTTCTGCTCTACAATTTCGCGCTCTCTAAACTTAAAGTTGCTTTCCTTTTGACTATATTCGTTTTCTTTTTTAACAAACTTTTTTTCCTTTTCAAGCAGTTCCCTTTCCATTTGGTCAAATTTTCTCTGCCGACCTTTTAAGCGGCTTTCCTGCTCATCCCTTTTTCTAAACCAATCTTCTTTTGCTTGTAAAACAATTTTCTGTTTTTTTCTATCAGCATCCTTTGCTGCTTCATTCAGGATTTCTTTGGCCTGCTCTCTTGCCTTACCAACTCCGGTCCTTGCAATTATACTGGAACCAAGCCAACCCAAAAACAACCCGAACAAACCGATACCTGACAATAACAATATAATATTTATTGACATTTCCATCTATTAAACCCTTCTTTGAAAAGTGAAGCTTCGTCGTTAAAAGATCTTAAAGCGACCTTAAAACAAAAGTTTTTGGCTATCATAATCCTTTAATTTACCAGCCTTGTTTATTCTCTTGCAAGAATCAAAGTACTGGTGAATGGTTTTCGCCATCACCTCCATGTTATTTTTAACTTTGTTCCCAGCGCAAACAGGATTCGACCAAATACACTCAACACCTTTGCAATAGTCCAGTCGCAAATCACAGCCTTGTTTTTTTTGATAAGCGCCGGATGAAATCATTTGCCTGGTAATTTCTTCACGTACAAAATTTGTTTTCTGAGTTAAAAAGTGCATCTCAACCAGCTTGTCCCACAAAAATTGATGCGCCTCAACCAACTGTAAACTACTCAAATTATCGAGTATCGTGCGGATTGATTTCCGATTAAAAAGGGCAACCAACAAATCAAGTTTGTGACTGTTTTTTAATCCGTTTTGTGATTTCGGCTTCATGGCACTTAACTCTTTAAGAACCTAATTATTTAGGTAAGTTTGAATATAACCACATTAATTAGCAAAATCAAGCCAAATTCAAATGGCGAATTCCAGATATCTTAAAACGCAACGCCAGTTGAAAATTGTAAAAATTTTGCAAATGTTTCCCCAATTAGAATTAATATAATCGTAGCATAAAGTATGCCCGTAGCCGATTGTGTTGAGTTAATTTTAGCGGAACTACGGATCATAAAAGCAAAAATTAGCGGGACAATCAAACCAAAAATCAGTCTGATATAAAATATGTAGCTATCAAGGTTTAAGGCAGACAGCAACTTTGAGGCGAGTTCATCTTTTCCAACCAAAAACATTACTGCAATTCCTAAAACAAAAACTAATGTTCTGGAAATAACAGAACCCAAAAATATTCCCGAGCTTATTAAGAGCGGCTTTAAACTCAGTTTATGATTCACCAAATACCAATGTCCGGTTATCATTGCAGCCAAAACCGAACCCAGGACGAAGGCCGAAGTCAGGCCATTTAGAAAGAAAATGGTAATATTGAAAAAGTTGGCCTCAGCAACATCTATAAAGCTGATCGAATAAAATGTTATTGCAAGTAATCCTGTAACCAAGCTAAACAGCAGCATGATTTTCCCTAACTTTGAATTGACAAAGTTATAGATAAGTAGTGTCATGCAACTGATAATGAAGAGAAGATAAATAAGGCCGGGGGGAGTAAAAGTGAGCAACTCAGAAAATGAAATCTGGCCAAGGGGTTGAATAAAAACAGCACACCCAAGCAGAAATGCAGCGACCAGAGTCACAACACGAAAAAACAAACCACCTATTTCTTCTTTTGAAATGAAAGCAATTGTAAAAATTGCGCCGACGCTGAAATGCGTTAACAGAAAAAAAAGAACGTGTCTAAACATATTAATTTAGCATATTTTCAAAACCGATGAGCGGTGTTCTTTGAATTGAAATACGATCTTTAAAAGTCTCGTAGATTTTGTGTGTATGGGTCACAGTTTGTTCTCCATATGTCCAACAAAATAAAGTGTCGGGAATTGGTGATTTAAAGTCGACAGTGAAATATCCTTTCGGGTAAGCACCCAAGGCAGAAATCTGGCGCCCCCACTCATCCAAAATCTGCTTGCTATTATCATCAAAGTCAGCAAGCGCTAAATCGATATTCGGGAAAACTTGATTGATCTGGCTATCGTTTAGACGCAGTCGTTGCAAGGTCTTGTCTGTTACCACAACGACCTTTGGTAAAAGTGCGTTCACTTTTTCCAGTGTAAACTTTTTAAAGCCGTCATCTTTATCGTATAAATTCATTAGGTTAATTTACTTTAAGAAAATGCAGGAGTTCCAGTTATTTCGTATCCAAGAATTAGTGTGTGAATATCGTGTGTTCCTTCATACGTCAGCACAGATTCAAGATTGCATGCATGGCGCATTGAATGATAATCATCCAGGATACCGTTTGCACCGAGAACTTGTCGGGCAAGCCGGGCGATTTCTATGGCATGGTTGACATTATTTCTCTTTGCCAAAGATATTTGGCTCGCAGTAACAACACCGCTATCTTTCAATCTTGCGAGTTGAAAAACAAGCGCCTGGGCTTTGGTTATTTCCGTAAGCATGTAGGCTAATTTCTCCTGCACCAACTGGTGGGAACTGATCGGCTTGCCGTCAAATTGAATGCGGCCTTTGGAGTATTCTGTCGCCTCTTCAAAACATGCCATGGCCGCACCGATGGCTCCCCAGGCGATTCCGTATCGCGCCTGACTCAAACATTTCAGTGCGCTTTTTACACCATCTGTTTTTGGCAGCAGATTTTCTTCCGGTAATTCACAGTTTTCAAAAAGCAGCTCGGCTGTATCAGAAGCTCGTAAGGATAACTTGCCGTGCATGGTTTTCGTCTCAAAGCCAGCTCTGCCTCTCTCCACCAGAAAGCCTCGAACTCCCTCATTTGTTCTCGCCCAAATCACGCAAATATCCGCCATGCTGCCATTAGTAATCCACATTTTTGCGCCGTTGAGCAACCAACCGCCGTCTGTCTTTTCTGCCCTGGTGCGCATGCCGGAAGGGTTGCTGCCAAAATCAGGTTCGGTTAGACCAAAGCAACCGACCGCCTCACCCGCTGCCAATTTCGGCAGCCACTTTTGCTTCTGTTCCTCTGACCCAAAAGTATAAATCGGGTACATAACCAGACTGCCCTGCACCGAAGCAAAACTACGCAGCCCGCTGTCCCCGCGTTCCAACTCCTGGTTTATCAAGCCGTATGCCAGGTTATTTAATCCCGGACAATCGTAACCAGACAAATTTGGCCCCAGCAGCCCCAGTTCACCTAACTTTGGAATAATCTGGGCAGGAAACTCGCCCTTGCGATAGGAGTCTCTGAGCAGGGGTAGAAATTCGGTTTCAACAAAATCACGAACCGTCTTCTGGATCAAGCGTTCCTCGTCTGAAAGCAGGTTTTCAAACTGATAAAAATCGGTGCCTTTAAATGCAGCCATAATTCGCCTCGTTTAGGTTAGTGGTGTGGCAAATAAAGTGTTTGCTGTAGCTTCGGTAACTTCAACCTTTATCAGGTCTCCCTTAACATAATCACCGGCAGCAAAAACAGCAATTTTATTACCGTCGGTTCTGCCCATATATTGGTTGACTCGTTTGCCTTCACCTTCAACTAAGACTTCGAATGTTTTACCAACATCCGCTAAACTCTTTTTCAAAGCAATATTTCTTTGAAGTTCATTGATTCTAACAATGCGCTCCTTTTTGACTTCTTCAGGCACATCGTCGGTATATTTGCGATAAGCAATGGTATTTTTACGTTGAGAATATTTAAACATATAGGCAAAATCGAACTCAACTTCTTCCATCACTTGAACGGTGTCTTCAAATTCTGCGTCAGTTTCTGTAGAAAATCCCACAATAATATCTGTGCTCAAAGCAACGCCCGGAATTGTTTTCTTGATTTTCTCCGCAAGTTTCAGGAAGCTTTTTTTCGTATAGGTTCGATCCATCAATTCCAAAAC
>JAJDAE010000171.1 GCA_029262035.1 Candidatus Zhuqueibacterota bacterium | reverse complement strand
CTTCAACTATACTTTCCAAGCGCCAGCGATGGCTTTGGACTCAAGCTAAAATCGGATGTCTTTCCTTCTTCCAGGTAAAATTTGCCGGCGCGGGCGATCATGGCGGCGTTGTCGGTGCAAAGAACGGGCGGTGGATAAAATAGCTCAAAGCCATTTTGTTCGCATGTCGCTTTTAGTTTGTTGCGTAGTAAGCCATTGCAGGCTACGCCGCCTGCAATGGCTAGTTGCCTAAGATCGTACTTTTGCATGGCCAAAATACTTTTACCCACCAACACATTTACGGCAGCTTTCTGAAAGCTGGCAGCAATATTGGCTTTATGTTTTTGCCGTTCCATCTCACTTAAAGATTTGAGGTGGTAAAGCACAGCTGTTTTCAGGCCGCTGTAGCTGAAGTCCAGCTTATTATCTTTAAAACCTGGCTGTGGGAATTTAATGTAATTGGGATCGCCTTCCTGCGCCAGCTTGTCAATGGCCGGGCCCCCGGGGTAAGAAAGTTCGAGCATTTTGGCTACTTTGTCGAAAGCTTCTCCGGCCGCATCGTCGCGGGTTTTACCAACAATTTTGTAGTCGCCCCACTTTTTCACCAGCACGAGTTGTGTATGTCCACCGGAAATAATTAGCGAAAGAAACGGTGGTTCCGGACCTGAGACCATGACCGAATTGGAAAAAATATGGCCTTCGATATGATGCACGCCAATGTACGGAATGCTTTGAGCTAATGACATGGCTTTTGCAAAATTCAGTCCCACCAACAGTGCACCGGCGAGTCCCGGCCCAAATGTAACGGCAATGCTCTCAATGTCGTCTTTCCCAACTTTGGCTTCATCCAGAGCCTGCTGTACTATGGGAAGAATCAAGCGCACATGCGCACGCGAGGCCAACTCCGGTACCACGCCGCCAAATTTTATGTGAACTTCCTGTGAGGCGACGATATTGGAACCGAGCCGGTCATCGAGCCAGACAGCGGCGGCGGTTTCATCACAAGAAGTTTCGATTGCGAGTATTTTCATAATTAAAGTTAGAAGTAGATTCTTGACTTAAAATGCAACCAATGCATCAACAATAACCTGGCCATCCCAGTCTTCATTAAAGCCGTATTCAAGGCGAATTAAACCATTGTAAGGCAGGAAGAAATGCAAGCCTGCGCCCCAGCCTGAAATAAAGTCATCCGTTTCAAAATTCTGGTTCTGGAACCAGATATTTCCCGTATCAAAGAATAGCCCGCCACTGATACCAAAACGGAAGTTTGCGCCGTAAGCGCCCATTTCGGAAAATGCCCCCCAGTTGTAATATTTAATCGGCATAATCGGGAATCGGAATTCAGCGCTGCTAATCAGAATGTTTTCACCGGATCTCTTTTCACGGAAATGGCCTCGAATTCGCGTGAGAAACCCAAAGTGCACCCGGTCGTAAACGGGAATGGTGCCGCTGGAACTATTTGCTGCAAGCTGCACAGCAAAAGTCGTAGGGCCAATGGGAACGTATTTACGAAGATCGAAACCGTAACGCAGATAGTCGACTGTATTGCCGAACCAACCGGTTTTTGTTGCCCATAACCGGGCGTAATGTCCACGATGCGGATATTCCCACAAATCACGGGAATCATAGCGGAAAGACAAGCCAAAGCTCGGCAGGTGATCTTTCCCGGAAGGTGAAAGCGTTACACCGATGCTGTCGGGTGACATTGTCAGTTGCCGGTAGCCCGCGTTCCCATCGATAAAAATATGGTGGCCGAATCGTTTTCCAAGAAGCCAATTTAGGCCAATTTGTTTTTCATTTACGATGGAATCCAGAACGGTAAATGCACGGCTTCTAACCTTTTTAGCAAAAAAAGTTAGGCTGGTATAAAGTTTTGCATCACCAAAAACCCAGGGGTTGGAATAAGACAGGCGAATGGCCGGGTTGAATCCGAGCCAGCCGTTTAGGTCGAGTACTTCTCGGCGGCCACGAAAATTATTGTGCATTAAACCGGCCCCAAGAGACAGGCGACTCCAGTCTTTTTCGTTACGAAAAATAATAGGATAAGGAAAAATGTACCACATTTCCGTAACCGATACAATCAAAATTGCGCCGGTATTGGTTGGTACGACATCCATTTGTACCCGATTAAAAATCCCCAAATTTTGAATGCTGAGTTGGTCTCTTTGCAAAGCTTCAGGCGTGAGGAAATCACCGGACTTCAACTTCATTTCACGCAGGATAATTTCGTCGTGGGTTTTGTTGTTGCCCTGCAATACAATTAAGCGAATCTGATTCGCCTTTAATTCCGAAACGGCATTGGGCGACTCTTCTTGCGATTGCGCAGTGTTGGTTTGAAAAAAGAAAAATGTTGAGAGTAGAAAAAGTGTGCTAGCTAATTTTCTGGTCGGCATGCAAATTCGATAATTGTTTAGTTGAGTTCTGTTTACAAATTTTCCCATAGACGAAAGGTTATACGAAAATCGTTCTTGCCGCGATCAGATTTTGTCCTTCTTGCAACATCCATGCGCAAAAGGCCATCCAATACCAGAAGAGAGACGCCGAAATCTGTTTTAAAGTTTTCGAAGACATCGTCAAAGCCACTTGTCAGTCCATTATCAATATCGGTAAAAGCTGCCATGCCGCTATCCACGAAAAGACCAAGAGAAAGGGTTGTCCAGATCGCACCTAGTACCGGCACATTCTCGAAAGGAACGCGTTGGAGTATATCGCCGCCAAAAAGGTAATCAATGTTAAGCATGGCCATACGGTTACCAAAGAATTCTTTGTTGTCGTAAGCACGCAGGCTTCCAATACCGCCAAGGTCGATGGTGTGCTGTTCCGCTAAGCTGCCCTTGCGCGTACCCAACCAGCCACTAAGAATCATGCGATGCGTTGAAAACGTCTGCTGGTATCTCCGGACGGTAAGAAATAAACCGTCCGTATCGAAATCATCTTCAGTGTGTTCATATATGCTCCGGACCAGCCAACCGGAAAGCGGGAAAATTGGGTTGTCGCGCCAGTCGAAGTTGAGTATTAATCTCAGGCCAAGTTCATTGCCCTCAATAATTTGTGAAAACGGTACAAGCGTTGGATTTTCATCGCCTTCGGCAGAGAATACGCTCCAATCCACATTTCTTTGCAGCGCGTCATAAGTTCGGCGTTCTATCTCGATTCTGGCAGTGTGAGTTTCTTTAAATTTTTTGTCGGCGTAAATTTGCGCGCCATGTACACCATAGTAATCTTTGTAGTCTTTGCGAATGAAAAAGGAGGAAAGCGAATTTTCGACAGTGCCAATAACCCAGTCGTCTTCAGATTCCAGTTTTCGAAAAATATCAAAACCGATACTCAAGCGATTGAAATCATGAAAATCCTTCCGCGCCCCGGCATTGAATCGCAACTCTTTGCCTTTCTCATTCCAGAAGCCAACACCGGCATCGCCGTAGAATTGGAGTCCGGTTAGTTTTTCGGGCCGCAGTGTGGCACCGCCGTTTAAAAAAAAGCCTTCAACGCGGTTAAAGTGCGGCGTCCAGTAAAAATGAAATGGTTTTTCAAAATCGAATCCACTGTCGTCTTTTATTTCATCGTAAGAAAATTGGGAAAATGCAGGTTGGGTAGTGAGTAACAGGAATATGAGCCAAAAATACTTTCGCATTCTACCTCCAATGTAGTCAGCAATAATTGTCGATCTGCGTGTTCAGTGTTTCAATTCTACATCAAAAAATGTCGGTAAAAGTATTAAAAATAGCAGCCAGAAGCAAGGAATAAAAAAATGATAGTTTGGGGAAATCTTGCTGTTTTTTCGAAGACTTAAAAAATTAGTGAAGTTACTTTTTAGTGCCAGAAACTAGTCAATAACACACCCAAAAAACCAATAAAGAAAAAGACAGGGACTTTGTAATCCTGGTTGTTTTCATGGGCCATCGGGAGTAGGTCGCTGGTTGAAATATAGAGGAATGTACCGCCGGAAATGCCAACTGCCAGGCTGAGATAAAAATGCTGTGTGATGGGGATAAGCATGCCGGCAACCGTACCGATTATGGCGAGGGTGGCTATCATGGTTAAAACGCGCCAGGAGCGGGATTCGGTGTAATTGTGTGAAAGCATGATACATGCGATGGAAAGCCCGGTAGGCAGCCGGTGTAAAATAACTGCGGCCACAACTACAAGCCCCAAAGTCTGGTCCAATTTATAACTGACTGCAATTGCAAATCCATCCAAAAAACTATGAAACCCCATACCAACTAATGCCGAAGTCCCGAAGCTGTGAACATGGCAGTCGTGTTCGCGGCAGGCATGCACCATTGCCATTTTTTCGTAACCGTACAGAATTAGAAATCCGGTGCTAACCGCCAGCATAGCGAATTTCCCCGCTTCTGAAAAACTTTCAATTACCATATGATTCAGTCCTGTGGAAAGCAAGATACCTGCAGAAAAGGCGACGATGAGGTTTAGGTTCTTCTCGCTGAATTTTTTATGCAGCAGTGGGATACCGCCACCCAGAATTGTAGCTCCCGCAGCGAGGATTGAAAAAATGATAATTTGCATGTTAACCTATTTAAGTAACAAAGTTTTTGAATAAAGGAAAGAGCATTGTAGAGAGAAGAGCGTGGAGCGAAAAGAGTAAATGATATAAAATAAACTCTACTTTTCTATATCTCTTTACATTCCTCGCTTTACTCTCGTCTTAAGTTGAACCAAATGGCCATCAAGAGTATTAAATTTTTATGGAAAATCCGAGTTAAATCTACTTCATCTTAAACCTGGCAAGGCGCATGGCGTTGGTTGTTACACCAAGAGAAGCACCCATGTCGCCAACCAACACCGCAACCACAAGGGAAACCAACCCGGGAAAGACACCAATGGCCAGTGTAAATTTTATCAAAATAGCGGCCAGGGTATTTTCTTGAATGACAGCATTGGCTTTTTTGCTGAGGGCAATTAGGTAAATTAACTTAGTTAAATCATCGGACATCAGTGCGATGTCCGCAGTTTCCAGTGCTGCATCGCTGCCGGCAGCACCCATGGCAATGCCGATAGTCGCAGTGGCCAATGCCGGCGCATCGTTGATGCCGTCGCCGACCATGGCAACCTTCCCGAATTCCTTTTCAAGCTGCTGTACGATTTTGACTTTGTCTTCCGGCAGCAAGCCCGCGTGGTATTTTTCGATACCGATTTTGTTGGCAATGGCTTTGGCCGTTTCCGGGTTGTCACCTGTAATCATAACTACTTTTCTGCCGGATTTTTTTAGCTGGGCTATAGTTGGACCGGCATCGTCCCGAACTTGATCGGCCAGAGCAATTACGCCAATAATCTCCCTGTCGTCGCCGATAAGCATGGTGGTCTTGCCCGCTTGTTGCAAGGTGCTTAGTTCTTGCTCTGGCAAGGAATATTTTTCCTCTAAAAAAAGTTCTTCCCGTCCGATGATTATATTTTTGCCATTGAGCTTCCCGCGAACACCTTTGCCCGCAATGGCCTTAAACTCCGAGATTTTGTCCAAGGACTTGCCATTAGTTTCTGCTCGAATGGCTCGCGCGATGGGGTGCTCGCTTTTTTGTTCAAGCGCTGCAGCCAGATACAAGATTTCATTTTCCGGTATTCCGTTGAAGGAACGAACGTCAGTAACTTTGAGTTTGCCCTTGGTCAGTGTACCGGTCTTGTCAAATGCGACTACTTTTATTTTACTCATTTGTTCCAGATAGATACCGCCCTTGATGAGCGCACCATTGCGGCTGGCGCTGGTTAGTGCGGAAACTACGGACACCGGCGTTGAGATGACCAGTGCGCATGGACAGGAAATAACCAGCAATGTCAATGCCTTGAGAAACCAGGGCGTAAAAGCCTCACCCAAAAAAAATGGAGGGATGGTCATTACTCCGATGGCTAGCAAAATAACGATGGGCGAGTAGATTTTTGCAAATTTTTCAACAAAGCGCTCAATGGGAGCCTTCTTGGACTCGGCCTCTTCAACCAAATGGATGATGCGGGCGAGTGTTGTATTTTCATGGTTTTTTGTGACTTTAACTTCGAGATAGCCTTCGTTGTTAATGGAGCCAGCGTAAATGACATCATCGTTTTTTTTGCTGATTGGGACGGATTCCCCGGTAATCGGCGACTGGTCAACACTCGACTCCCCGCTGGCAACTGTGCCATCCAAGGCGATTTTTTCGCCCGGTCTCACGATAAATATTTCGCCAACTAAAATATCACTGACGGCCAAAGTAATTTCATCATTTCCTCGTTTTACCATGGCTTCATCGGGGGTGAGTTTCATCAACTCACGCAAAGAATTTCGTGCCCGATCGACGGCATAGGCTTCCAGCAGTTCAGCCAGGGAGAATAAAAACGCCAGACTGGCGGCTTCAACATATTCACCTATAATAATTGCGCCGACGATGGCGAGGAGCATCAAGGCGCTGATGCTGTAATTCAGGCTTTTAATTGCGGCCCATGCACTTCTCGAAAAATAATAAGTGCCGAACAAAGTTGAGGAGATAAAAAGCAAAGTAGAAGTTGTAAAGACTTTTCCAGAAATTGAAAGAAGTACACTGTTTTTCATCAAAAATAATACTAAAAGCCCCAAGCCCAGCAGAGAGCCTGATATTGCTGTGGTCAAAATTTCAGGCTTGCTGAGAAAAGATTTTTTCTCAATATTTTTGTGACCGCCGGTTTTGACACGGTAGCCAATTTTTTCCACACATTTTACCAAGTCGGGGTAGCTGACTTTAATCGGGTTATAAGAAATTTTGAGTTTACCGGAGGATAAACTTGTACTGACTTCCGCAACGCCAGCCATTTTTGCAACGGTCTTTTCAATGGTTGCAGCACAGTCGGAGCAGTGCAAGCCTTCCAGGTTCATGGAGTCGGTTTTTAACAATGTTTCAGGCATTTAAGTTTCCCCGTAAAACTTCATAGAGGTTAAGAAAAATATAGGATTCTTTTGCCAAAAGCATTCTTTCAATTTTAGGCATTTTGAAACTTTAGTCATTTTAGGCATTCGTTTTATTCCTGCAGATGGGTCATTGCAGTATCGACAATTTCTGCAATGTGTGAATCGGCCAAAGAATAATAGATGATTTTTCCTTCACGCCTGAACTTAACCAGCCGCAGGTTTTTTAAAGGCCGCAGTTGGTGCGAAATGGCCGACCGGCTTACGCCCATCAAATTTGCCAGGTCGCAGACACACAGTTCTTCGCTCTTCAAGGCGAGAATTATTTTCAATCTTGTTTGGTCGCCAAGCAGTTTGAAAGTTTCAGATAATTGAATGAAATTGTCGTTGGCAGCCAGTTGCCTGGCAGCGGCTTTCACTTTTTTTTCATCAACATATAAAATGTCGCAAGTCTCTTTCATTCAAGTCCCATAAATAAAAAACGATTGAACGTATGCTCAATCGTTAATATAAGAGAAGTTTCTGAAAAGGCAAGTTAAAAAGTTATTCCGAGGATAAAACCTACATTTTCAACCTTAAACTATTTTTATCCGTCCGAAGAATCTTTTAACGGTTCACAATTAATGAGATTCTTCGCGCCTGCAGGTTTTGGTTTTACGCATATGTTTGGGATTTCGCGCTCAGAAAGACGTTTTAGGGGGGTAGTGAACTCATCAAGCAGTCTTTCTGAAAAAATGCATAAAAGCTTTTAAAACGCTGCGGACATACCCACAACAAAACTTCGGTTTTCCTCCAAATGTTGCTCGCG
>JAJDAE010000018.1 GCA_029262035.1 Candidatus Zhuqueibacterota bacterium | reverse complement strand
AACTTAATTTTTTTCTTAGCGCTATCGATGGGCACGAGTTTCATTTTTGGTTTGCCCGCTTTGGCCACAATGATTTCTTCGCCGGCTGCTACATCTTCCGCCAGGCGGGAAAGGTGGGTTTTCGCTTCATGAATGTTAATGAATCGCATTTTGACCTCTACAAAATCAATTAAACTAAGTTTAGTTTAATTTAGTATGAAATGCAAGTTCTTTGTTTGTAGTCAGAGCTTGCTCTGCCTTCTTCTTCATTCTCCATTAAAAAAAGTTGTTTGACTTAGAGAGTTCTAAACATTAAATGATAAAGTATCAGAGCAAGCTCTGACTACGAACGAGCTACGAACCTGACTTAATAATGAAGGGGCAGCAATGTACAAAAGCAGGAAACTCAATGAGGATGAGCGCCTTGAGTTAATTGAGGAACGGAAGAAAAATTCTCTGCCCTGGCATTCTCCGCCGCATTTTGTAAAAAAAGACCGTGTTTTTCTCATCACCGCCGCTTGCTTTGAGCATGCGCCGATTTTTGATGCAACGCCAAATCGTCTTGAAAAGTTCACACAGGAACTCCTCGAATTTATAGGGACACATTGTGAAAAACTCTTTCTCTGGGTCGTGCTAAAGAATCATTATCATTTTGTTGCTCACATTCTAGATCTCGATGTTTTTTCCAAACAGGTTCAGGCGTTTCACAGCACAACTGCCATCGCTTGGAATAAGGAAGATAAAACACCCGGCCGAAAAATATTTCACAGTTATTCGGATCGATTCATGCGCAACGAAAAACATTATTGGACGACTTTCAATTATATTCACCATAACCCTGTGAAGCATGAATACGTTAAGAAATGGCAGGAATGGCCCTGGTCGAGCGTACATTTCTATCTCGAAAAATATGGACGTGAAAAGATGAAAGAAATCTGGTACAAGTATCCTTTGAAAAATTATGGGAAAAGGTGGGATGATTGATTTTATTTAGTTTGCTTGTAGCGTTCGTAGTCAGAGCTTGCTCTGTTGAGATCAAGAAGACAGAGCAAGCTCTGACTACGAACAGTCCCCCCTTCAAACCTCGGATGGAAGCTTGCCGAATTGTTCTTTAAAGGCTGTGGAAAAATATGGCAGACTGCTGAAGCCGGTCTGAAAAGCAATTTCAGAAACGTTGCCCGCTTTTTGCTCCAGCAATTGTTTCGCTCGCTGCAGCCGGACGGAGCGGATAAAGTCACTGGGGGTTTCTCCAGTGAGCGCTTTGATTTTACGGTGTAGCTGCCGACGCCCGGTATTTAAAGCTGAACTCAGGCTCTCGACACCGAAATCTTCATCACCAAGATTCTCTTCGAGAACATTCATCATACGCGTTAGAAAAGCCTCCTCAACGGAGGTCGCACTAACTTCACGCGGCTTGAGCAACCCTTCTTTCTGAAAACGTTTTTGCAGTTTACGCCGCAATTCGATGAGATTACGAACACGCACATGCAGCTCTTTGGAGTTGAACGGTTTGCTGAGATAATCATCGGCACCAATTTCAAGTCCCGCTAATTTGTCCTCTTCTCCTGCCTTGGCGGTGAGCAAAATAACCGGAATATGACTGGTTTTCTCGTTGGTCTTCAAAGCCTCGCACAATTGATAGCCGTCAAGTTTAGGCATCATCACATCGCTAATAACCAGATCCGGTATAACTTCGGTGGCAATCTCCACACCTTCCTCTCCATCCCGTGCTTCAAAAATTTGAAAATCGGTATCCAGATGTTTACGAATATATTTTCGTACATCCGGGTGGTCATCAACGATGAGAATAATTTTCGCATTGTCCAAACCTTTAGGAGGTTGCAGTCCGGCTTCTTTCGTCACGGCACTATCTGCACTGACGGGGGTATCAAGGCGTGGGGGTTCATAAGAGGTGGTTTCATCAGGTTTGCTTTCCTGTAAATGGTCTTTGCCAACCGGCAGACGAACGAGAAATGCAGTTCCTTTTCCTTCCTCACTCTCAACGGTTATTTCACCTTTGTGCAATTTTACAAGTTCTTTGGTTAATGCCAGGCCAATACCGGTTCCTTCGTGTGTACGTGTGGTAGCGCTATCTACCTGATAAAACCGGTCGAAAACATAATCGAGACGGTCTTTTGGGATGCCAATACCCGTATCCCGAATTGTTATTTCAATGAAATCCGAACCCTCCATGGAGCTATGCCCAACAAAACAGGAAACCGTTCCGCCTTCGGTGCTAAATTTGAAGGCATTTGACAGCAAATTATAAAAGATCTGCTCGATTTTATCGTGGTCAAAAAAGGCTTGTGAGGGTATGCTGGCATCTGCCACGACTTCGAATCGCAAAGTAATTTTCTTCTGTTCGGCCAATGACGCAAAAGACATCACAATTCCTTTCAGGAATTTCACCAGATCACCACGGATGGCCTCAAGGTTCAACTTACCGGATTCTAATCGCGACAAGTCGAGCAATTGATTGATCAACCGAAGTAGAAAGTTGGCATTGCGGCGAATAAGGCTCAACTCGTTTTGCGAGGATTTACCTTTTACTTTGGCGATGAGATCTTCCACAGGTCCAAGAATTAGTGTGAGGGGTGTCCGGAAATCATGTGAAATATTTGCAAAAAACCTGGACTTTGCCACATCCAACTCTTTCAGTTTTTCTGTTTGCTCTCTGATTATGGCCGTCCGGTCAGCAACAATTGCTTCGAGCTCATGGGTCTTTTTTTCAAGATGTGAAACACGTGCTTTAACGATGGCAAAGACTGCGCTAACGGTAAATAAAACATAAAGAAAGTAAGCCCACCAACTTCGATACCAGGGAGGCAAGACTGTTATCTCAACCCCGGGGACTTGGCTGACGTG
Organism: Candidatus Zhuqueibacterota bacterium; assembly: GCA_029262035.1. Taxonomy (GTDB): domain Bacteria; phylum Zhuqueibacterota; class Zhuqueibacteria; order Oceanimicrobiales; family Oceanimicrobiaceae; genus JAJDAE01. The sequence goes on along the minus strand of JAJDAE010000018.1, from coordinate 2,670 downwards.
ACCATAAATATTTCTTGCCTGAACTGCAAAAACATAATCACCCTCAAATAAACCCGTGTACTCTTTTTTCGTCACCTTGCTCCAATCAGACCATTTTCGATCAAAGCCTTCCAAAAAATATTTGTATTCCGATTTAGAGGACTCAATGTATGATGGTAGCGAGTAATCAATATGGAATGAATTTGACTCATAAGGTAGAGTAAGAGCAGTTGGATGTCCATTGCCACCGAATAACAAAGAATCACCCGGGATTATGGATAGTTGCCGTATTAGTGGGGACGATGCTGGTAAAATTGTTGTTTCGGAAGGGTCGTAGCGTATGACCCCGGTATTGCAACCAAACCAGGTTATCCCGTTTTTATCAGGAAAGCTTGAATAAATAGTTCCATACTCTGCAAGTGGTGTGAATATATTTTTGTCAAGTTCAAAACCACCATTTTCCCGGGGAATAGCCAGCCAATAATATCCAATGTCACCCTTTTGTATGGAAATCAAAAAGCGCCCCTCTGCCATTTTATAAATTGCTGAAACCCTAATTGTTGTATCAGCAACAGCAGCTCCAAAAGTCGAATCCGGTTGCATTGTTTGAGTGGGTTCATCGAAACGCTTCAAACCTTTACTTGTTGAAAAAAACGGACGTCCTTCGAAGACAAAAACTTGTCCGTTCGGCAAGATTTGTTCTTCTGCAAAGAGTTCCGCTTTCACAGAAATGTTTTTTTCGAAATCGATGGTGGCTTTCACTACGCCCTGAAGGCTTGTACCAATCCAAAGTGTGCCTGGCGTCGGCTCAGCCATTGATTCCACATCTGCGGTAATTCCCGGAAGCTCCCCCAGAGAAACCCACTTATCGTTTTGTAAACGTATCACACCAACGCCACCATCCAGTCCTAAAAATATTACATTCGAATCTTGCTGTGACTGGTGCAATACGTACGAACCAATTGGGGGGCCGGGGATATCCTTAATCTTGTCATCATGTAATTCAAAAGGTCTGCCAGAAGTCGCGATAACAAGATGCCCATCGATTTCGTACAGTGCATTGACTTCAAAGGCAATATTTTTTTCGCGTGTAAATTTCGGTTTAACTGCATCTTCCGGTATCCTGCCGGTCGTGGTAAGTTTGTGCAAGCCTTGGCTGCCGCCGGCAACAATCTCACCGCGGTATCTGGTAATCGCAGTTATAAGTCCTTTCACACCTTGCTTTTTACCAAAGTAAGTGAATGGTGAAGGCCAAGATATTTTTGCTATTCCAAATTTAAGTGGTGCCCAAAGATTATTCTCACGATCTACAAATAGGTTTTTTACGTCAGAAGTTTGCAGACCGGAGCTTTCATCGATGATTTGCAGAAGCATCCCCGTTGTATCAATAATCGCGATGCCTCCGCGATAAGTGCTGAGTGCGATAGTGCCGTCAGCCAGCATAGCCACGGCAGACAGATTATTTTTTGCAATAAAAGAATCTGCTTCGGTTGAAAAGCGTTCAAGCCCATTTTCCTTGAGGAAAAACAGGCCTTCTCTCGAGCATATCAGCATTCGATCGTCCCGCAAAGACAAAACAGCCCGGATACCAAGTGGATACGTTTCATTATCGATGACTTGAACCAGAGAATCACCGGAAACTTTTAATAATCCCCGCCCCTTGAGTACAACAAAAAGAGTCTCGCGATTTTTGTAAGCTAGAAAAAAATTACGTTCCCCGCATGGCCAGACATGCATCTTTCCGTCAAACCAACGAAAGAGATGCGTTGCTGTTTGAAAAAACACACCATCCTTTGTCGCGAAAGTTTTCCATACTTCGGTAAAATTGCGATCTTCTTCATTTAGTTTTTCAAGCAATGAAACGAAAACCGTGCTTCCGGTTGAGTCTGTACTTAGGAAGCCCAAATCGCCACTTAAACCTGCATATATAGTCCCATCAGCGGCAATATCTAGGGAACGGCCTCGTGCATGTTTGCTGTTTTGAATAAGGCGCCATGAAACGCCATCGTATTCCAATATGCCATCACCGTTTGCAAAATACATAACCCCACGTTCATCCTGAGTCGCCCACCAGTTTTGGGCGTGCTTGTTATATTCTTTTGGAGAGTAATTATGAATGTGAGGGGCGCCAAGCTCGTATGGCGGAGGTTTGTTGGCGCTAAGATAAGATTGCGAACCGGATTGCCCAAATAGCAAACCGGGTACAAGACAAGTGATTAGAATTTGACAGAGAAAAAACAGGGGTCCGGCAAAAACTGATAGAAACTTCTTCGTACAAAAACTATCCCAAATACGATGCATGATATTTTTTCGTTTTACCGAAATATTGATGATTTTGATTTTATTATGTAACACCGGTTATAAAAGTATAAAATATTCTGGGGGAATTCAATCAAATAAATCCGAGAGAACAATTTTGTTGAAGATTGAAATTGGGTTGTTCGGCGAAGATTGAGCCTTCGCCGAGAGCCTGGAACTCTTAACCCTTATCGCTATCCACTTCCGGGACAAAGTTGGACTCCAAATTTTTTCCACTTTTATCGCTATCTACTTCAGGCACATAGTGAGTGTCCGAGGGTGAAGTAGTTTTAGCCGAATTCTCTTGCTGCTCGAAAATAAGTTCACCAGTCTCGGTCTGGCTTGAAGAGCCCGTGATTGATTGCGAACAGTTAGAAATAAGGACAACCAGCA
>JAJDAE010000170.1 GCA_029262035.1 Candidatus Zhuqueibacterota bacterium | reverse complement strand
TAGAACGGGAAGTAATGCAATGGCAAAAACAGCGCAACTTTCACAAAGCCAAAGTGGACTGGCATTTTGCATCTGCTGATGCCAGAATCAAGTTAAAAAGACTTTATCCAACTTTATTGCATTGACATGACACTAGTTTGGATATAGGAAAAATAGGTGAGCTATATTTTTGAGATCATGACTTCTATTTTATGCTTGACGGTATGCTCTCACTTAAACAGAATAGGCAGTTAAACGCGGATAAGGTTTGTGATGAATATGATTGAACTTGAACAGAAGTGGCGGTCACTGGACGGCAAAATTCGCGATTGGTGGCAGGCCGATCTAAACAAGGCGCATGAGGCTGAAATCCGGAATCCGGATATGAACAAGATCTGGTATTCTGATGAGGGGCATCGAGAGCAGGAAAGTCAGGTGGCCGAGGAAAATGAGGCGACACTACTCTATCTTCCGTTTCGATATACTTCAGCGGGTGGCTCCGAAGGCACATTTCCCGAGATGTATTGCTGGGATGTTTATTTCACCAATCTTGGCCTGGCTGCGCATAACCGCTATGACATTATCCGGGATCATATCCTCAATCAGCTTTTTATGATTGAACGTTATGGTATGGTGCTGAACGGTAATCGGACTTATTATTTGGGTCGCAGCCAAACGCCTGTTCATCCTATGAGTGTCAAACTTTATTTCGAGCATACCCAAGATCGCGATTTTCTGGCGAGAGCGTATTCTATTTTAAAAAAGGAATATATGGGGTATTGGATGGCGGATCATCATGCCACGTCTACAGGTTTGGCAACCAATCGCGATCTTTCAGACCCCGAAATGTTTAATGGAGATCCGACAGAGATTGAACTGTGCAGCAACCGGCTGAGGCCGGAATTGGCAGCCGAAGCTGAAGTGCTTGATTTTACCGCTATTTTTGATGGTGACATCCGCAAGTGTAATCCACTGATGACAAATTGTGCACTTGTCCGTTATGCAAAAACACTCTCCTGGATGGCCGTTGAAATTGGCTGGCATGAGGACGCAAGGAAATGGGAAAAGGAAGCTGAGCGGCGTGCTGATAAAATTCAGGAACTCTGTTGGAGTGAGAAAAACGGTTTTTTCTTTGAATTTCAATATGAGAAAAAAGAGCAGTTGCCCTACTGGTCTCTGGCCGGTTATTGGGCTATGTGGGCCGGCATTGCAACTGAGGAACAGGCCGAAAAGATAGTTGCAAATCTTGACCACTTCGAGCAGCCTTTTGGACTGCCGCAAACGAGTCAGGTTTACCCAAGTCCACACCCGGAATTCGAAAACCTGCAATGGGATTATCCCAATGGTTGGCCGCCATCTCAAATTATCGTGATTGATTCACTGGAAGCTTACGGTTATCACGAAGAAGCAAACCGATTAGCCCGCAAATATATAGGTCTTCAACTTGATATTTATCGCGAAACCGGGAAACTTTGGGAAAAATATAATGTTGTAGATGGAAGTGTTAATTTACCACGTGAACGATATCCTGTTGTCCCGCTCCACGGATGGAGTTCGGCGTCAGTAGTTTACCTGGGACGGAAACTGTTTTGATTTATTTACAATGAAAGTACCAATGCCTGCGCAAGTTTTTGTGCTCACTCTTGCTTAAATGACCTTAATGACAAATAAAGAAGGCCAGTGGTGCCAAGAAAAACATCTTAATCTCATTATATTGAATCTTATTACCAGAATGACTTATTTTGTTAGACCGGACCAAAACAACTACTATCTAAAATCATGGTTAAAGCTTTGCGGGAGCGTGTAGGGCTACTTGTATGAATTCGGACAGCTGTTCTCGATTCTCTTAAGTAGTTGGCTCAATATATCGAAACTTAAAGAAGAATGAATAGAAAATGACGTTTATCAAAGGGTAACCAAAGGAACTGCAATGTTTAAAAAATCTCGTACTGAAAAAGCCTATAAAATTGCAGAAGAAAGTTATGCCGAATTAGGCGTAGACACCGATTCTGCTATTTCCCGATTAAGAGATATTTCCATTTCACTGCACTGCTGGCAAGGTGATGATGTAGGGGGATTTGAGAAACCGGATGCCGAGCTTTCCGGTGGTGGAATCCAGGTGACCGGAAATCATCCCGGAAAAGCGAGGACCATTCAGGAGTTACGCCAGGATTTGGAAAAAGCTTATTCGTTGATACCGGGAAGTCACCGTTTAAATCTGCATGCCATGTATGGAGAATTCGGCGGAAATCTGGTTGATCGAAATGAAATAAGCACAGAATATTTTCAAGGTTGGGTTGATTGGGCGAAAGAGCAAAGTATAAAGTTGGATTTCAATGCAACCTGCTTTTCACATCCCAAAGCCGATTCCGGTTTTACGTTGAGCCACCCGGATAAAGAGATAAGGGATTTCTGGATTGAACATGTAAAATTGTGTCGAAAAATTAGCGCTTTCTTTGGGAAAGAGTTGGAAAGTCCTTGTATCCATAATCTTTGGATTCCGGATGGCTTTAAAGACATACCGGTAGATAGATGGACACCGAGAGCTTTGTTAAAAGCCTCATTAGATGAAATATTATCTGAAAAATTTGCTCCATCAGAATTGAAAGATGCAGTTGAAAGCAAGCTTTTTGGTATTGGCAGTGAAGCACATGTTGTTGGCTCACATGAATTTTATCTGGCCTATGCGTTGAGTCGTGGCATCATTCCATGCTTCGATTTAGGGCATTTTCATCCAACAGAATCTGTCGCTGAAAAAGTTTCTGCGACGATGCAATTTTGTGATGAGATTCTGCTGCATGTCAGTCGGCCGGTCCGTTGGGATAGTGACCACGTGGTTGTGCTCAATGATGATATCCGCGCTGTTACTGAGGAGATTGTGAGGAGCAATCGCCTGGATAAAATACACATCGCCCTTGATTTTTTTGATGCCAGTATGAATCGGGTTGGCGCCTGGACTATCGGAACCCGGGCAACATTGAAAGGTTTGTTAATCGCTCTTCTTGAGCCAACGCAGATGCTCAAAACTTATGAAGCAGAAGGCAACAATTTCGCCCGGCTTGCTATGTTGGATAGTTTGAAAAATATGCCCTTCGGCGCTGTTTGGGATTATTATTGCTTACAAAACGAAGTGCCTGTTGGCGCTTCCTGGCTGAAAGAAATTAATGAATATGATGTTGAAGTTACCAGCAAGCGTGTATGAGCAGACGAAATCTGTTTGGAGAGAGATATTCAAAAAAATTAAAATTTACAAATGAAAGTCTATAAATGATAAAGATAAACGACAAAATTAAGCCATCTGATCTAAAAACAAAGATTAAGAACTTCTGGGATTTGTCAGCCGGAAAAATTTTGGATATTGAAAGAAACTACGATGCATCAAAAAGTTCGCCGGTTTTTACAGACCGGGGGAAATACACAACTCGCGGTTGGACCGAATGGACCCAGGGCTTTCAATGGGGCTCTACCATTTTACAATACGATGCGACCGGTGAGTCAGAATTCCTCGAAATAGGGCGTGAAAATACGGTAAAAAAAATGGCGCCGCATCTGACGCATTTTGGAGTCCACGACCATGGATTCAATAATATCAGCACTTATGGAAATCTTCTGCGATTGATGAGTGAGGGCAAAATAAATTTCAATGAATGGGAACGTAATTTTTATGAAATAGCGCTCAAATGTTCATCAGCCGTTCAGGCAAAAAGATGGACGAAAATCAGTGAAGGTGGAGGATATATTTATTCTTTTAACGGGCCACATTCTTTGTTTGCTGATACAATTCGTTCGCTACGAATTTTGGCTGTGGGGTATAAGTTAGGGCATGAAATGCTTCAGGATCATGATGAAAAAATTAATTTACTGGAGCGCCTGATCCAGCACGCGCAAACCACTGCTAATTATATCGTTTACTATGGGGAAGGCCGAGACAGCTACGACTTGAGGGGCAGGGTTGCACATGAGAGCGTTTTCAATGTGAATGATGGTAACTACCGCTGTCCAAATTCCCAGCAAGGATATTCTCCTTTTTCTACATGGACAAGGGGACTGGCTTGGGTCATGTGTGGGTATGCCGAGCAGCTTGAATTTCTGGAAACACTGGGAAAAGAGGAATTGATTCCATTTGGAGGCCAGGAGTTTATCGAAGCCCTCATGCTTAAGGCCGCGCAGGCGGCTTGTGACTTTTATATCGAACAAACCCCAACCGATGGGATTCCATATTGGGATACCGGAGCGCCCCTTCTCCACAAGCTTGGTGACTATCTTGAGAAGCCAGCAGATCCTTATAATGATTATGAACCGGTCGATAGTTCAGCAGCCGCAATTGCTGCGCAGGGATTGTTAAGATTAGGGCATTATCTAAATAAAAAGGGAGAATCGGAGCAAAGCGCTCGGTACTGGCAAGCTGGACTTGTTGTAATAAATTCATTGCTGGACGAGCCTTATTTAAGTAAAGATAAGAACCACCAGGGATTAATTTTGCATTCGATCTATCATCGCCCAAATGGTTGGGATACCACTTCACCGGAATATAATATTCCAAATGGCGAGTCTAGCATGTGGGGTGATTACCATATACGAGAAGCTGTGCTCTACATCCAGAGAATAAGTCAAAATGAGCCGTACTTAGTGTTTTGGCCGGAAAATAAATAATAGAAAAAAGTGTCACAACATTATAAGGTGGAGCAGATGACTATTGCCGATTTAAAAGAAATTAAGGGTCGCACATATCCGGCGCGACGAAGAACACAAAACCTTGTTGGAGGAGCTTCACAGATTCAGGCCGATAACTTTAGCATGGGATACGTTACACTTGAACCAAATGGCGGCCAGGTACCCTGGCATAATCAGGATCAGGAAGAAATATATTTTGTTGTATCGGGTACAGGGGAGATGTGCCTTGGAACTGAAAAACAAACCCTGGTTGGTGGTCAAGCTGCGTTAATTCCACCGAAAGTGTTTCATCAGCTTACCAACATAGGTGCAGAGCCATTAGTCATGATATATTGTTACGGCCCGGCTGGCGATGTAGCGCATTGGCGCCAGGAGTTAGATGGAACTTTGCCCAAGGCAGGTATTGACGTTCCGCCGTTACCCGAGGGGGCAAAACCTCAATGTACAGACAAACCATAGTGATTTAAAATTTGATGGAGATCCTTTTTAATGGGAAATATTAGAATACATAAAATCGGCATTATTATGAACGGTGTAACCGGTCGCATGGGTACAAATCAGCATTTGCTGCGATCAATAGTCGCCATAATCAAGCAGGGCGGAGTTGCACTAAGCGACAAGGAAGTGATCATGCCCGATCCGATTTTAGTTGGGAGAAATCCGGTCAAACTTGAAAAACTTACAGAAATGTCGGGACTTGAAAAATGGACAACAGAACTCGATAGTGTTTTGACTGATCCGCAGTACACCGTTTACTTTGACTCGCAAACTACAGACAGGCGTTTTATTGCTGTAAAGGATGCCATAAAAGCTAAAAAGCATATCTATTGTGAAAAACCGATTGCTCTGACAACTGCGGAGGCGCTTGAGCTTTATGAGTTGGCGCAAGCAGCGGGTGTAAAACATGGTGTGGTTCAGGATAAACTTTGGCTGCCGGGTATCGTCAAGCTGAAGCTTCTTATAGACACAGGTTTTTTTGGAAAAATCCATTCTGTGCAAGGTGACTTTGGCTATTGGGTTTTCGAAGGAAATCATGTCGAGGCTCAGAGACCATCCTGGAATTATCGTAAGGAAGATGGCGGCGGAATGATATTGGATATGCTCCCGCATTGGCGTTATTTGCTGGACAATGTTTTTGGCAAAGTCAAGTCTGTGTCCTGCCTTGGTGCGACTCACATCAAAAAGAGATGGCAGGAAAATGGCGATCCTTACACATGTACAGCCGATGACTCAGCCTATGCTACTTTTGAGCTGGAAAATGAAATTATCGCACAATTCAATTCCTCCTGGACAACGCGTGTCCAACGTGATGATTTGCTGACTTTGCATGTTGATGGCAGCCACGGCTCGGCAGTTGCGGGATTGCGTAACTGTGTTAGCCAGTCCTATGCCAATACACCGCGTCCTGTGTGGAACCCGGATAT
>JAJDAE010000169.1 GCA_029262035.1 Candidatus Zhuqueibacterota bacterium | reverse complement strand
AATCAAAGACCAAAAGCTTAGACATCCTACTGTCATTTCGGTATGTTTTAGGCCGGAATCTAGCTGCAACAATGAACAGATTCCGGCTTACAATCCGCAGAAATGAAATTGGATGGGTCGTTTCTGGTTTTTAATTCTCCTTATATTCCTTATGGCGACCTAACAGTATTTTATTAAATTGATGAGTTCAATTTAATTCGAGCAGGTCCCAAAGATTTCCATATAAGTCTTCAAATACTGCGACCATGCCGTATTCTTGTTGCTTTGGTTCTCTGACAAACTTAATTCCTTTTGAAACCATATCATTATAATCCCGCCAAAAATTATCGGTGTTTAGAAAAAGGAATACGCGTCCACCGGCCTGATTGCCAATAAAAGGCTCCTGCTCCGGTTTCGAGGCTCTGGCCAGCAACAATGTTGCGCCTTTCGAACCCGGAGGTGAAACCACAACCCAACGTTTATCTTGCTCCGGCTGGTATGTGTCTTCAATCAATTCAAATTTGAGCTTTTGGGTGTAAAACGCAATGGCCTCGTCATAATCTTTGACGACCAAGGCAACATGCACAATCGATTGCTTCATTTAATCTCTCACTCGTTGTTAAAATCAAAGCCGCACATCATCTCCATGCCTATCGGTGAACCGTCTGGTTGTTTGATTGGAGCCGGTAGTTCAAACGTTTCAGGGTTTTCCTGGAACCGGTGAATCTGGCCGGCGGCATAAAGCATGTGAGCCTTTTGTGCTGTATTTTTTTCTTTACTGCTTCGCTTGCTCAACCATTGTTTGAGTTCACTTAATTTGAAAGAAGCAATTGCCTTAACCTGTGCCGAGGCATTTGAAGCTGAAGCCAGTCCCAGCAAATTGCTGAGAATAACGTCGTCCACCACTCTTTGAATTTCCGCATGATAACCGGAGCTGTGCGAGCTTTTCCAGGTTGAAGTTAAAATTTTATCGAGCATTTGAACCAGTCCGGGGTATTTTGCATCTCTGGCGTGGTATTCAACCAACCGTGCGGCGCGTGCCGGGTGTAGTAAAAATGTAGCGGTTTCGTTGGCAGAGGTCTCTGCTGCGGCCAGCGGATCAAAGGTTACGCTCGTGCGGCCATTAAAATTTTCCCGTCCGCGGCTTTGTCCGTACGCACGTGGCGGAATGATTTTTAGAATGGATTCCGGTAGCGCCAGGACTTCCGGTTTCAGGGCGTAAAGTAAAGCATCCAGCGCTTTAAGCTGTTGCTGTGGAGAAACAATTTCAGTGATTTTCTGACCATCGCCACGCACGGCATAAGAATAAAAAAGGCCGCCAAGCTGCTTTGAAACGGCTTTCACCTGGTAACGGTGCGATAAATAGAGCGGCACCAGAACTTCTTCTAAATTTGAGAAAGGCGACCCAATCGGGATGCTGTTTTCCGAAAAACGATGCAGCGCATTTTTTCTGACTTTTAGAATTCGATATAATTCGTCCGTTGCATCTTCGCCGTTGTCCCAAAGATGCGCTGTGGGGTGTGCGCCACCGGCGGGCCGGGCATCCTGGTCGGAGATAAAAAGTAGACCATCAGCGATGGTTTTGTCTATGATTTTGTTTAACGCGACTGTTTCGTTGGTGCCTTTCGGGAAATCGGAGTAGCCGTAGGCAATGGTCGCTTTGTCCCAAGCACCAACGCCGACACCATACGCCTGCGAAAAATCGAGGGTGCCATCTTCCTTAAGTTGAATAAACGGGTGCGGGTAATCCATGACCGAGGCGCGATTTACCGGGCTGGCGGCAAAATTGTGGATGATGCCAAGCGTGTGCCCAACCTCGTGCGCTGATAATTGCCGCAGTCGTGCCAACGCCATTTTCTGCATCACGCTAATGTCGGTGTTTTCATCTTTAAATGGAGAGAGCAATCCCTGAGCGATCAAATAATCCTGACGCACTCGCAAGGAGCCTAAAATAACGTGGCCTTTAATGATTTCACCGGTGCGCGGATCGATCATGCCTCCGCCGTAGGACCAGCCCCGTGTTGAACGATGTACCCACTGAATGACGTTGTAGCGCGCATCCATCGGGTCGGCATCTTCCGGCAGCATTTTCACCTGAAAGGCATTTCTAAAACCGATGGCCTCGAAGGCTTCATTCCACCAGAGCGCGCCATCGATTAAAGCTGAGCGAATCGGCTCCGGTGCACCGGGATCGAGGTAGTAAATAATCGGCTCAACTGCTTCTGAAATTTCAGCTTCAGGGTTTTTCTTTTCCAGCCGATGCCGCCCGATAAATTGTTTGAGCAGTGGTTCGGAAATCGGTGTGGCGTAGTCGAAATAGCCGACGTTCCAGTAACCCGAACGCACATCCTGCGCTCGCGGTTTGTAACCATCGTCCGGTAGTTTTACGAAGGAGTGGTGCTGGCGCACGGTGATGGCTTCGGGGCTGGGTACTACTTGTCTGACATAAGCGCCTTCGGCTTTGCCGGTAAATGTCAGCGTGGCTTCAACTTCAGAGTTGAGAGGAAAGTTCTTTGTACGCGGCAGATAGATGGCCGATCGATTGGCATCCAAAGAATAGCTGCCTTGTTTGGTGGCGGCCAAAGTTCCCACCACATTATGTGCGTCCCGCAGATAAAAAATGCTGGCATCCACCAGAACGTTCTCTCCTGTTACGGCTCCAATTTCAAATCCCCACAATGTTGATTGCGCAAATGCTTGCTCCACGGCTTTGCGTTCAGCCTGGTTGTCCGAAACTGCGCGAAAGTCGTAATTCGGCTGAATTAATAAAACCTTAGGGCCGATGCGTTCGAATTTCACGATGCGCCCACGACCTAACTGACCGCGATCCAAGCCGATGTCATTTGAGCCAATTCCCGCTGGTAGCGAGTTCACGTACAGAAATTCCTGCTGCCATTTGTCGATTTCCAGCCAAACTTTACCGGTGTTCTCTTCCCAGTAAAAATTGAAATAACCCTCGTACTTTTTCATCGATTTAGTTTTTTCTGAGATGGAAGGTGTTTTGTTTTCTTCAGCTAATAATGAGAATGGTAGAATGAGTAATATTATATAAAAAAGGTGTCGCATTGTTTTCTCCTGATAGTTGATTGAATTAACAGTTCACCCTTCGACTCCGCTCAGGGTGAAGCTAAGTTTGTTGATTATTTTTCGAATGAGATTCATTTTTACATTCGGCAAGTGCTTTGAGTAAATCGAAATCACCGTTTATCAGAGCCTCTTTTTTCACGCGTGACCAGCCCTTTATTTGGCGTTCCGCTGCGATAGCTTCTACGTAAGTTTGAAAATTTTGTGAGAACTTCAATTCAACGGGTTTACGTTTTTCGGTATAACCAGGATAAGTGCCAGCATTGTGTTCAGCAATACGCTTTTCTAAGTTCTGAGTTTTTCCGGTATAGTAGCTTCCGTCCGAGCATTGCAAAATATATACCCAGGCTTTATTCACTTGAGATTATCTCATCTAACTCTTTCATGGTTCGACTCCGCTCACCATGAAGCTTCGCAGTTAAAGCGCATAAAATTACAGTTTCCTTTCATCCTGAGCGGAGTCGAAGGGTGAAAAATCCCACCGGCTCATTCAACACCCGGCTGCTTCAATTGCTCAATGCCCGCATCTTTTTTGGCCTTTTTCACAATAGCACGGACATCCGCCAACAGTTTTTTTGCATCGTAGATGATGCCGTCTTTGATGGTGTATTTCACACCGCCGACCCGAATCACTTTATTCGCATCGTTGACTTTTATGGCGCCGGTGCCATAAAGTACCTTTAAATTTTTTAATGGATTTTCCTCTACAATTGCAAAATCGGCCAGCTTACCGATTTCAACACTGCCGATATTTTTTTCCAGGCCAAGCGCTTGTGCGCCATACAACGTGGCCGAACGAATGACTTCCAGCGGATGAAAGCCTGCTTCGCGCAAAAGTTCCAGCTCACGGATGTAGCCGAATCCATAGATTTTATAAATGTAGCCGGCATCAGAACCGCAGGTAATACGACCGCCGCGATTCTTGTATTCATTCAGAAAAGTCATCCACAGGCGGTAGTTGTTTTTCCATTCGACTTCGTCCTCGGTGGACCAGTTAAACCAGTAGGAGCCGTGCGCTTTTTTATTGGGTTTGAAGAATTCCCAGAGCGAAGGCAGGGTATATTCATCGTGCCATTCTGCGCGGCGGCCTCGCATCAGGTCGCGGCTGGCATCGTAAATGGTCAAGGTTGGATCAAGGGTAAAATCAAGCGCGATCAGTTCGTTCATTACTTCGTTCCAGCGGTCACTGAACGGCGGTGCGGCTTGTTGCCACAAACGGCCGGCCTGACCAAAGCGGTGGTATTCATCATTATAATTATAGTCCAGTGGGTAATCCTGTACGGTGCGATCTTCAAACAGCGCCTCCGGCAAGCCGTACCAATGTTCCATTGTGGTCAAACCCAGCCGGGCGGACTGCAAGGCGTTCTGACGCGCCACACTCATTTGCGGATGGTGTGAGGCTGAACGCAGGCCGAGCTTATTGGCTTCATCAAGCGTTGCTTTCATGATATCCGGTCGAATGGAAAAGATTTTCAGGCCGTCGGCACCTTGTTTGGCGATGCCGCGCACCCATCTCCGCGTTTGTTCCCCGGTGGAAATGGGTGCTTCACTGCCCTGTCCGAAATATGGGTAGGCTTCAATTCTCGGGGCAGTAATTTCATTATTTACGCTTTTGGTTTTGTGGAGCAAAGTCCAGTCGAGACCATTGCCGCTGGCTGGATCGCGGATGGTGGTGATGCCGTGCCCCATCCAAAGTTTGAAGACATATTCCGCCGGCGTGCCTTGACTGAGTCCGCCAATGTGGCCGTGCATATCTACGAAACCAGGCAGAATATACATCCCTTTGACATCCAGTTCTTTGTCGCCTGGTTTTGCCGGCGGACGATCAGTGGAGTCAATTGGCACGCCCGGATAGCCGACACTTTTGATATTCACGATGCGGTTTTTTTCGATGATAATATCAACAGGGCCAACCGGCGGCGCCCCGGTGCCGTCGATGAGAATGCCACCCCGCAGAATTAAACGAGAAAACGGACCATCGCCTTCCGAACGTTTGGGAGCATCTTTAATGTGCTTTGGTTTATCTTCAGCGGGAAGCTTGTTTACAAATAATAGTATAAGAATCGAAAACAAGAAAATCCGTGAGAAAGAAAAATTCATGTTCTTCTCCAAAAGGTCAAAGAAATATCTTAACGGGAAGTCTAAAAGTAAGGAAGATTTATTTGGGATACAAAGGAAATGTTGTTGGTTTTTTTTTCTTGGTTCATTGTCCGGGGTTTTAATTTAGAGACTTTTTTAGCCACGGATTAACACAGACTGCATTATTTAAATGGCGCTGAATCTAAAATATTTATCTGTGAAAATCGGTGTCCATCCATGGCTAAAGTTAATATTTAATTTTCCTCAAGCAAGCCCTGGCCTTGTGCCCATTTGTAAAAATCGTTTTCCAACTGCTCGAACGAATCGATTACAAAAAGCAGTGGCTGCATGTGCCAGACATCGTATTCTTGTTCGGCGACTACTGCTGCTTCGAAAGGTTTTTTCTCCACTTTGTCGGTGAGACTGTGTTGAACTTCTTCAAAAGATGAGAGAATGCCGTTGCCATAAATTTGCAAACCGTTCTTGTCATCGATAAGACCGAATTCGACGGTGAACCAATAAATGCGCTCTAATTGCCGACGCTGGCGACCCTGCGCTTTTAAGGCAGCCTGGCCGATTTTTTGATAGAAATTGGCAAAGGTTGGGTTGGTGATTAATGGCGTGTGCCCGAATATATCGTGAAACAAGTCAGGTGCGGGCGTGTAGTCCAGCTCGTGCCTCGGGCGCATATAATCTGTGGAAGGGAAAACCCGGTCAGCCAGGTAGCCGAAAAATTGTTCTTCAGCCAGCAATCCCGGAATTCGTGCAGCCCGCCAGTTGGTAGCTTTTTCCAATACAGCACAAATGTCGCCGAGGTAGGGAATTCTGTCCGGACTGAATTCCATTTTGTGCAGCCCGTCCATATACTCAGCTGCGGCTCGGCCCTCCAGCAACTTTAACTGCCGGGCATACATTATTTGCCAGTTTTCCTGTTCTTCATCCGTATAATCCGGGTATTTAATATCGCGGCCAATGGGTGCCGGTTCGGTCAATGTGACGGGGACGCAACGCGGATCGGTACCTTCCAGACCTGCCTTTTCAAAAGCCGATAGTTCTTCATTTTTTGTATTCATTTTTACCTTCTATTGTTTTGTTCAAAGTAACAGGTTTGTGGTTGAGTGGAAAATCAAACGGTAACATAAGCCGGTTAATTTACCAACCAGTTTTTCAAATTAGTTATTCCTATATTCGGTGTCAAGGGATTACTTATTAACAGGCATGAAGATTATTTAACCGAAAACAGTGGAGACAAATTCATGATTTATATTTGGAATTATCCGGTTTGAAGCTTGATTCATGGCTTAATAGTATTTATTTTTATAGAAGGTAAATAATTCAATTATTGGAAAAAATGATGAAAATACGAGTACTCACGGTTATTCTATTTGTATTGTCGAACTACACCAGCCTTCACGCCAAAAAATGGCCGGTGTATGCAAAAAATGGTATGGTGGTAAGTACTCAAAAAATAGCCTCGGAAATAGGAGTTGAGATTCTAAAAAAAGGCGGCAACGCGGTAGATGCAACGGTGGCTGTTTGTTTTGCATTGGCGGTTGTACACCCGTCGGCCGGCAACATTGGCGGTGGCGGCTTTATGTTGATTCAGTTCCCGGACGGTAAATCAACCAGCATCGATTACCGCGAGAAAGCGCCCAAAGCAGCATCCGAAAAAATGTATCTCGACGAAAATGGAAATCTTATCAGAAATTTGAATCACCACAGTTATCTGGCAGTTGGCGTGCCGGGCACAGTCGCCGGGCTGACCCTGGCGCAAAAAAAGTATGGCCGGCTGAAATTGAAAGAAGTGCTCAAACCGGCGATTAAGTTAGCAGAAAAGGGATTCAAAATTTCTTATTCACTGAGTCAGGATTTTAAAGGGTTGGCACGGCATTTCGGAAAATACCCGGCTTCAGAAAAGAAATTTTTAAAGACGGAACACGGGTTTTACGAACCGGGAGAAGTTTTTAAACAAAAAGATTTAGGCAAGACCCTGAAACGTATTTCTAAAAAAGGCAGGGACGGTTTTTACAAAGGTAAAACCGCGCAATTCATCGCTGATGATATGAAAGCAAACGGAGGTTTAATTACCCTTGAAGATTTGTTAGATTATCGCGCGGTAATTCGGACGCCAATAAAATCAACGTATCGTGATTACACAGTCCTGGGTATGCCGCCGCCAAGTTCGGGTGGGATAACAGTCGCGCTCATGCTTAATATTCTTGAGGCGTACGATTTAAAAAAACTCGGCCTGAATTCAGCGGCTTATATGCATCTCGTTGCTGAAGCAATGCGGCGGGGATACGGTGCCAGGGCGCGGTATCTCGGGGATCCTGACTTTAATCCGGACATACCAGTTGATAAATTGCTTTCAAAAGAATTTGCCAATGAACTCAGGCGAACCATTTCTCCTGATTCAGCGTCAAAAAGTGAACTTGAAAATATACTTTCCATGACAGAGCATCCTGAGACAACTCACATTTCAGTGGTGGACCGGGATGGTATGGCGGTGTCCAATACTTACACTTTAGAGTTCGGGTACGGTTCGAAAATTGTGGCGGCTCGAGCCGGTTTCCTATATAATAATGAAATGGGTGATTTTAATGCAGTCCCGGGAAGGACAGACAGCACCGGTCTAATCGGCACGCCTCCTAATCTTATCCGCCCTGAAAAAAGGATGCTTTCATCCATGACGCCCACTATCATTTTGAAGGATGGTAAACCATTTGTAGTTTTGGGAAGCCCGGGTGGCAGACGGATTATTTCCACAGTTTTATTGACAATCCTCAATGTCCTCGATTTTGAAATGAATATTTATGACGCAGTGGATTCGCCACGATTTTATCACCAGTGGTTTCCCGATTTTATCAAAATTGAAGAAAATGGTTTTTCAAAAGATACAATTGAGATTTTAGAGAGAATGGGACATCGGGTTGGGTACCGGCGAACCCAGGGAAGGGTTATGGCGATTTTAGTTGATCCTGAAACCGGTTATAAAATTGGCGCTGCCGACGCCAGAAGCCCGAATAGGGCAGCAGTTGGTTATTGAGTATAAATAGAAGTGTGTAACTAATTTATTTAGTGACTGTACGAAAACTCTCAAACATGTCCTTCTGAGCGTGAGATCCCAAACCTCTCACTTGAGGCAAAAGTTAAAGCGCGAAGAATCCATTGTTTGGGTGAGAGATTCTTCGCACGGCGACGGTATCTTGAAAAGTAACAGATGAGGTTTTGTGCTCAGAAGGACTTAGAATTTTTAGTTTTCGCTCAGGCACTAAATTACCAATTATACGCCTTCAAGGTGCAGGCTACTCGGTTGTCTCCTTCAATTATGGTCTTCAAGCTCAAGAAATCTCTCCTTGATTCTTCGTTTTGAGCTTCCAGGGTGAATCATACGGCTAATTTTGATGGACAGACACCTCTGTCACTTCTTGTGATTTTTTTACTACAAATTCAAATTGTCGATTGTATATTTTATGATTATATTTGTGATTGGCGTAATTGAAAACTATTGATTTGTAGGGCGAAACAAAGGTTTATTAGAATATTTATGCAAGATAAAATCATCATTAAAGGAGCGCGGGAACATAATCTCAAAAATATAGATGTGGAGCTGCCGCGCGAAAAATTTGTGGTTATAACCGGACTTTCGGGTTCGGGCAAATCATCTCTGGCTTTTGATACGATTTATGCGGAAGGCCAGCGGCGCTATGTGGAATCGTTATCAGCTTATGCCCGCCAATTTCTCGGGTTGATGG
Organism: Candidatus Zhuqueibacterota bacterium; assembly: GCA_029262035.1. GTDB lineage: Bacteria > Zhuqueibacterota > Zhuqueibacteria > Oceanimicrobiales > Oceanimicrobiaceae > JAJDAE01. The sequence continues at coordinate 2,718 of JAJDAE010000169.1, read as the reverse complement.
AAAAGCCGGATGTGGATTATATTGAGGGATTGTCTCCTGCGATTTCCATTGAGCAGCGCAAGGCCAGCCAAAATCCTCGCTCAACAGTCGGCACGGTCACGGAAATTTACGACTACCTCCGTTTGCTTTTTTCACGTATCGGCAAACCCTACTGCTATAATTGTGGCAAACCTATCCAAAGGCAGACTGTTCAGCAAATGGTCGATCATATTCTCAAGATTGAAGCTGGTGTAAAAATACAAATTTTGGCGCCGGTTGTACGTGGCCGCAAAGGTGAATACCGCGAAGTTTTTGAAGGCGCCCGCAAGGATGGTTTTGTCCGCGCTCGTATCGACGGTGAAATTCACGATCTTTCTGAAAAAATCAAACTCAACAAAAAGCTCAAACATAACATCGAAATTGTTATCGATCGCCTGGTCATCGATACTAAAATTGCAACCCGGCTGGCGGACTCCCTGCAAACAGCGTTGCAAATTGCTTCGGGAATTGTGTTGGTCGATGTTCTTGGTTCTGGTGAAAATGGCAAGCCGCAAGAAATTCTGTTCAGTGAACATTTTGCCTGCATCGATTGCAACATCTCTTACGAGGAACTTGCGCCGCGAATGTTTTCTTTTAACAGCCCGTATGGCGCTTGCCAAACTTGTAACGGCCTGGGCACAAAAATGGAAGTAGACCAAACACTCATCGTGCCGGATCCTAAACTTTCGCTCAATACCGGCGCAATCGCTACCTGGCGCGAAAGTAAGGAGGGCTGGTATTTTACCCAACTGCAATCGGTCGCCGGTCATTACGGATTTGACCTCTCCGTAAGCTGGACTAAACTTTCATCAGAGCATCAGGATATCATTCTGAACGGCTCCAATGGCGAGGAAATTAGATTTGTTTATCAAAAGGAGAACCGGAAGCTTAACTACGAATTTTCAGGTGAGTATGAAGGCGTAATTCCGAACCTTGAAAGGCGCTATAAACAGACGGAATCAAATTACGTGCGGAACTGGATCGAAGGTTTTATGAACATAAAATCCTGCCCGGATTGTGACGGTGGGCGCTTACGTAAAGAGGCTCAGGCCGTTCGGGTGAGCGACAAAAATATTCGCGCAATCACGGGAATGTCCATTGATAAGCTGTTTGAATTTTTTAATGGCATAAAATTAACTGATCGTGAAATGGAAATTGCGCATCAGGTGATGAAGGAAATTCGGGAGCGAATTGGATTTTTGGTGAATGTCGGTCTTGGCTATCTGTCTCTGGATCGCAGCGCGGGAACGCTTTCCGGCGGGGAGGCGCAAAGAATTCGCCTGGCCACACAGGTTGGTTCCCAGCTTGTTGGTGTGCTTTATATTCTCGATGAACCTTCCATCGGCTTGCACCAGCGCGACAACCAACGCCTGCTGGATACGTTGGTTAAACTGCGTGATTTGGGCAATACCGTCGTTGTGGTTGAGCATGATGAGGAAACCATAATGCATGCAGATTATGTGCTCGACTTAGGCCCTGGCGCTGGCCAGCATGGCGGTGAAATCGTAGCCCAAGGCTCGCCAAAAGATATTGCTAAAAATGAAAACTCATTAACGGGTCAGTATCTTTCCCGAAAAAAATGTATTCCGATTCCGGAGAAGCGCAGAAAGGCAAATGAGCACTTTTTGGAGTTATCCGGCGCTCAGGGAAACAACTTAAAAGATGTTAGCGTGAAGATACCACTCCGTGTATTCAACTGTGTTACCGGCGTTTCTGGATCAGGGAAAAGCACGCTTATTAACGAAACCCTCTATCGGATTTTAGCCAAAACTTTTTATCGCAGCAAAAAGGCGGCGTTGGAATATAAAGAAATAAAGGGGCTCGCTTTCATCGACAAAATTATTGAAATCGATCAGTCACCGATCGGACGTACACCCCGTTCAAACCCGGCAACTTATACCGGACTCTTTACCTTGATTCGGGATATTTTTTCACACTTGCCCGAGGCAAAAATTCGTGGGTTTAAACCCGGCCGTTTCAGCTTCAATGTAAAAGGCGGGCGCTGCGAAGCCTGCCGGGGTGATGGCCTCATAAAAATTGAAATGCACTTTTTGCCCGATGTTTATGTGCATTGTGAAGTCTGTAAAGGCCTGCGCTACAACCGTGAGACGCTTGAAATAAAATATAAAGGTAAATCTATCGCAGAAATTTTGGATATGACCGTGAGCGAGGCTCTGGATTTCTTTGAAAATATTCCGAAAATTAAACGAAAGTTAAAAACGCTCTACGATGTTGGTTTGGGTTATATTCATCTTGGGCAGCAGGCGACAACACTTTCCGGCGGTGAAGCACAGCGCGTGAAATTGTCCACAGAACTCTCAAAAATCAGCACCAGCAATACCCTCTACATTTTGGATGAACCAACAACCGGACTGCATTTTGAGGATATAAAAATGCTGCTGTCCGTTTTAAACCGGTTGGTTGACAAGGGCAATACTGTTATCGTAATAGAACATAATTTGGATGTGATAAAAACCGCCGATAATATTATTGATCTTGGCCCTGAAGGCGGCGATGGTGGCGGTCGGATAATCGCAGAAGGCACCCCTGAACAAGTCGCCCTAAACCCGAAATCCTACACCGGCCAGTTTTTGAAAGCTGAACTTGCAAAGTAACTATTGGATTTCTGCACAACCGGGTTCGTGAATCTATAACTTAGCTTTATCGAACAGGCGTTTGCTTGTTTTTAACAGGATGTTA
>JAJDAE010000168.1 GCA_029262035.1 Candidatus Zhuqueibacterota bacterium | reverse complement strand
GAAATGCTGTCACAGATCTTACCTTTTGAAGATGAAGAAATCGTGAAAACGCTGCAAAGGAGTTTTAAGAAATCCAAAGTTGAGATTCTTACAGAAACAAAAGTGGAAGCGGTTGCCAAAACCTCAAAAGGGGTGAAGGTGACAGTCAGCAATAAAAAGGGCAAACAGGAACTGGAAAGTGATATCGCCATGATCGCCATTGGGTTTGGCGGTCTGACTGAAGGATTCGGTCTTGAAACTGTCGGTGTTCAAACCGAGAAATCTTTCATTAAAGTGGATGAAAATTATCAGACCAATGTTGAAGGCATTTACGCTGTCGGCGATGTGATTGGTGCGCCGCTGTTGGCACATGTCGCCTCCGCTGAAGCGATTTACATGGTTGAAAAACTCGCCGGTCATAGTCCCGCGCCGGTTGATTATGGCAATGTACCAAGTTGTACTTACTGCCAGCCCCAGGTGGCCAGTATCGGTCTCACCGAAAAGAAGGCACTGGAGAATGGCCACAAAATAAAGGTAGGGAGATTTCTGTTCCGCGCACTTGGTAAATCGGTGGCCGTTGGTGAACCGGAAGGCATGGTTAAGCTGATTTTTGATGAAAAGTATGGCGAGTTGATCGGCGCTCACATCCTCGGAGTGGAAGCCACTGATATGATTGCCGAGCTTGGTTTGGCAAAGGCGCTTGAAACTTCTTATACCGAAATCATAAAAACGATGCACGCTCATCCGACGCTGTCAGAAGCGGTTATGGAAGCCGCCGCTGATGCACTCGGCGAAGCCATCCACAGTTAATAATGAATCAAGGTGCTTTGCTCAAACCAGGCTTGCTGGATTATCAGCAAGCTTGGGATTTGCAAAAGGAACTGCAGCAACGCCGGATCAAAAATGAGTGCAGCGATACGCTGATTTTGACCGAACATCCCCACACTTACACTATCGGTAAAGGTGGCGGCGAAGAAAATTTGGTCGCATCAGAATCATCTCTCAAACGTGAAGGCATCAAGGTCTATCGCATCGAACGGGGTGGCGATATTACCTATCACGGCCCGGGGCAAGTCGTCGGTTATCCCATTCTCGATCTCCACGATTATTATCTCGACACCCTTCGCTTTTTGCGCGATTTAGAAGAAGTTATCATTCTAACCCTTAAAGATTATAGCGTTGAAGCAGGACGCATCGAGGGGCTTACAGGGGTTTGGGTAGATGGTGAGAAAATCGCTGCTCTTGGCGTTAAGATGAGCCGTTGGGTGACCATGCACGGGTTCGCGTTTAACATCAATCCCGATCTGGCTTATTATCAAAATATCATTCCCTGCGGCATTGCTGATAAACCTGTGACTTCTCTAAAGAAAATTCTTGGAAAAGAAGTTGTTTTGGATGAAGTCGAGGAAAAACTTGTGACCCATTTCAGTCAGGTTTTTCAGGTGGAGTTTGAAGAAAAAAATAGCCACGAAGGTGTATTGCTTTGTTAAGGTATTCCACTCACGATGGCTGCCAACAGCATCCGGGTTTTCTTTTACGAGGTACAATAACAATGAAAAGTTTCCTGACCAGACTGCAATATTTTTGTCAATTCCAAAGAGGTTATCCAAACTTCTGGTCGACCATTTGAATTGATTGTTGTGATATCAGTCCTGCATATTTTTTCGGATGAAGTTCGATTTATTCTACCAGGTTCACCTTCGGTATCGGTTTCTTCTTAACCGGTGAAGCCAATAGTTTTTTTAAAGCATTATGGTCATAAGCAAAAAGATAACCTGCTGTGTAATAGTCAGAAAGATCTTCCTTTGTTATCTGAATTTCCTGTTTAAGTATAGCGTGGTTCATACGTTGGCCTAAATGTGTTTTAAAAATTTTCTTAATGAAATAGATATTATCCAGCAAGTGGCGCTGATGCGTCATAATAATACCGCCACTATCATAATCCTCCCGCAAAGTTATAGCCAGCTTAAGCAACTCTGAAATACCCTGAACAATTTCAGTGATAACTGCCTGTTGATTGCCTTCAATAAATGGTTTCGGAATAGGTTCATTCTCAGTCAACTTGATATGTGAGGGCAGTTTTTCCCGATAGATTTTGGTGATTTCCTGAGAATAATTTACCCGTTTATAACTGCTAATTGCCCAGGTTAAAAATACTGACAGGACGACAAATATAAAGGCAATACTTAAAACGAATAGTCCCCAGGCACCCAGTTGTTTAGACGCTGTACGGCTACTGCTGAAGTTGAGGCGGTTGATAAAGTCAAGTTCTTTAAGTGTGGGGATGCCGTTGGTAGAAGCAATTTCTTTTTTAATAAGTTCGGTCATTTTACCAATGCCAATATCGGAAATGTTGTTTGATGCCAGCAGCATTGCCCGGGATGAAATAGTAGTGACATTGTCAAAGTCTGAGTGGTAAATGTTTACAAATCGTGAAAGCCGGTAATTTAAACCAGTAACCAAATTGAGTTTTTGCAAGACCTCACTGTCAATACTGATAAGACCGATTTTTCTTTCGGAGCCTTGCTTTTTAAGTTCATCTTCAATTTTAGCAACCGGAGCACCAGCAACAATAAATGCAACATCAACCGCTGCCTTCTGGTCCAAATCAGTTTTTAATAAGCCTTCAAATGTGCTGTCAAAAGATTTATAGACCGGTACTTTCGGTGTTATGCCGCACATTTCCAGTACCTGGGTTGCAATTGGCACGGAGCCGGTTCTGGGTGGGGAAGATGCAATGCGGACTTTTGATGTTGCAAACAGCTTTGTGAGTTTTACGTTGATAGCTTCTGTTGTTAAAACTAGATTTTTAATTTCGGAATCATTCCCTAATATTTTTTTCCATTTATCAATGCGGTACAGAACATGCAATCTTTCGTCGTATAGCGGTGCAATAACTCTGACAGCCTTTTTTGAAATCTCAGCTTTAGCGAGAATATCTTCCTGTACAATTCCGAATGAGTATGAATTTTGAAGTAGCTTGCCGAGTATCTTGTTAGAACCACCGTCATTCCCTATAAGTTTAAGAGATTGTTCATCTTCATCAGCAAAAGTACGCAGCTTTTCACCGATTGCATAATATGTACCTGTTCGGCTGCCCGCTTGAAACAAATACTCTTCTCCGGTAAATTGATGAAAAGTTTGTCGCAGGACATTATCTTTTATGTCTACGATTTGATCATAAATCACTAATGCTGCCACAATTGAGATTATGAGAATAATAGGGCGTTCTTTGCCTAATTCACCATTAACAAGCCGAGGTACATACTTACTGATAATCGTCCAAATAATATCCAGCATTTTTTGTTCCTCCTGATATATATCCTTATCTATCTATTGAAAAAAAGGAATGCTAAGTTTTTGCGTTTTATGGTTGTTTGAAAGGTTCAATGTAATAAGTATTTTTAGGTTTGTCAAGAAAGCGATTTCTAATTTCATATTTTAATTTCCTAAATAATTAAAATAAACTCAAGAAGTATACATGCTTTTAAAGTTGAAATGTATGATAAATTCTCATATATTTTTAGTGCAAAAACTGATAGTAATGTAATGAGTAATAAACAAGTTTTCGTTCGGATGAAATTTAGACTTCAAAGAAGTTGTTCAATATAATGAGATTTTAAAGGTAGAAGATGGACCACTATCTAATATTTTTGGCGCTTGCTGCAGTAACGGTTCTCAGTCCGGGGCCAGGCGTTTTACTCACGGTATCAAATTCAATTCGATTTGGTTTTACAAACACGATGGGGGGGATTTTGGGAATCGCTTTTGGCACATTTGCCGTTGCAACGGTTTCAGCCACCAGTCTCGGTTTAATACTCGTCGCTTCTTCGATGGCATTTACCATCATGAAATATGTTGGCTCCGCCTATCTAATATATCTGGGTGTCAAGATGTGGCGCTCCCCCGTGGTTAAGGTTGATATCAAAGAATCCGTACCAACGACTAAAACTAAGAGATTTATTGAGGGGACAATTATTCAAGTGACCAATCCGAAAGCAGTATTCTTTTTCATGTCAGTTTTTCCGCAGTTTGTTGATTACACTGCCGAGAACGTGGTAGGAGAGTTCGCTGCCCTGGTTTTTACATATAGTATTTTGGTTATCGCGATTCATGTATCGTATGCCCTTATGGCAAAATCAGCTCAATATTGGATTACTACACCCAACGGAAAAAGACTCGTGAACAAAATAGGTGGAGGAATTTTTATATGCTTTGGTATCGGTCTGGCCACAGCAAGTAGAGCTTAAAATGAAGCAAAAGAGTTGGTGCGAAACTCCAAGAAGAGTTAATAATCTTTCTAGAGGAAATATCAGCGATTTCAGGTTATGTACATGACTGTTTATTGGACTCTACTAACACTTATTTCACTTGCATTTTGTTTCGATTGAACTTACATTTAAAATCGTTTAATAAAGAAAATTTTGGGTTAAATGTTGCGGGAGTAGCATTTCCCGGGGATTGACTATGTATTCATTAATTATAATTGCTTTGCTTGCCTACCTCATAGGTTCTTTTCCGACAAGTGTGGTAATGGGACGCATGACCCGCAGAATTGATATTCGGGAATACGGCAGCAATAATGCGGGTGGAACCAACGCCTTTCGAGTTTTGGGCTGGCAAGCCGGTTTAATTGTAGCTCTTATCGATTTGGGTAAGGGGATTATGGCGGCGGTTTTAATTTCAAAAATCAGAATCGATCCGACTGGCATTAGCCATGAACTGGTACAAGTGATTGCCGGAACCAGTGCCATTATTGGCCACATCTGGACAGTCTTGGCCAAGTTTCAAGGCGGTAAGGGGGTCGCCACAGCGGCAGGTGTTCTCATTGGTATTTTCCCGTGGGCTGCATTAATTAGTATTGTTATTTTTATAATTATGGTCGTAACGACCCGCTATGTTTCTGTGGCTTCAATGACTGCTGTTTCTGCCGTTCCAATTGTTTTAATGTTTTTAGAAAAATTTTCTCATCGGCAAGTTTCAATGGCGTTATGGTGCTTTAGCATTATCATGAGCAGTTTAATTCTTTTTACACATCGCTCTAACATAAAAAGACTTTTCGAAGGTACTGAAAACCGGTTCAACAAAAATCCATTCAGAAAAAAAATGTGATTAGCTAACAGCTTTCAGTTTGAATGTTGATAGCTTTTCATAACAAAACTTGCAAAGACAGACTCTTTGCGCAAAATATAAAATTTAATTGATAATACTTTAGAAGGAGGAAAACCTTGTTTTGTTCTAAATGTGGGGAAAAACTAAAAAAAGAAGCGAAATTTTGTCATGCATGCGGGGTGGTGACAAAAGCAGGTCAAACTAAAACGGCCGGTACTAAAACCAATTCAAAAGGTACTAAAGTTTCAGCGCAAAGCTGGTTGAACTCTTTTGGTGCTTTTCTTTTTATTCCAATTTTTGCAATTATAATTGTTCTGCTTTTTTGGGCGAATAATGATCCGGAACCTCTTGCGGCCAACTCACCACAACCAACTTCTGCACAAGGTGGGGGGGAGCCAAATCAGGCTGCTATGAGCCAGGTTCATAATATGCTGGAGAGTCTAAAATCCCGGCTTGAGGCAAACCCTAAAGACCTTGTTGCGATTGATAGCCTTGCTGTTATGCACGCTATGGCCGGCAGCTTTGACAAAGCTAAAGGATATTATGAAATGCACCTTGAAATCGAACCAGATAATATTGACATTAAAGTAGGTCTGGCCTTAACCTACCATAATTTGCAGCAAACCGATAACGCCATTGCCACTCTTGAAGAGGTGCTGGCTAAAGACCCCAAGTATGTTTACGCACTGCATTATTTGGCTGAAATTTATGCCTCCTCGCACGAACACGAAAAAGCCATAGACAAGTGGAATTTAGTTATTAAATATTATCCTGATTCAGACTTTTCAAAGATGGCTACAGAACGCATTGAGGCACAATCGCATTCAGAAGAATAAGTTCCTATTTAACCAGGAGGAAGGCTTATGCCTACTGTTCAGTTTAAAGAAGCAGATGTTTCTGTTGAAGGTGACGAAGGTAAGGATATAAGGCAAATTGCCAATAAAAATAAAGTGTCTGTTTATGGCGGCGTTAATAAACTATTTAACTGCCGCGGCTTTGGATTATGTGGTTCGGATAGAATAAAGATTGAGCCCGGAGATTGCGTTACTCCCATGACCTGGAAAGAAAGCCTGCATTTAGATAAAAAGAGTGGAACCAGGCTTGCGTGCCAGGCCAATCTTTGCGGCGATGCATCCAT
>JAJDAE010000167.1 GCA_029262035.1 Candidatus Zhuqueibacterota bacterium | reverse complement strand
TGAGCGTTGGCAAGGCTGCGCCACTCAATCACGACGCCCTCAAAAAAGCCGCGCTTGAAGTCTTCCTTGTGGGTGCTGCGCCAAAAGGCCAGCATTTGATCCGGGTCACGAAACCCGTCCAGTTTTGCGAATGTGGAAATGTTTAACACCGGCAAACCGCCAACATGGATTTGCCAGATTTTACCACCATCAAAATCAATCCGGATCGGCAACACAGCCGTGCAAAGCGGATCTGGGATGATCTTGGAAGCGCCCGGGTGACGCAGCCCCTGATAGAGCTGCAGCCATTCGCCCCGCCGCGCATGGCGTTTTCGGTTTCCCCGGATCGTTTGTTCTTTCAAACCAGATCGGATCAACGGCAGGAATTGCTTCTGAAAATTATACGCAACCATCAGACTGCCGCCAGATCGAGCGATATGGCGGATTTGATTTCGCTCGCAGGATCAAACTGATAAAACCGGATATAGGTTTTGGAGCTGTCAACCCGGACAGCGTCAGAGATTGCCTCCATGGCGCGGGTCCATTCCTCATCGCCATCCATTTCCAAACGGCGCAGGCCCAGCACCTGTTGAGTGTCGATCCGGCCCTGCTTGTTGACGTGGAATGCGTGAGTGACCAGCACTTTGATATTGTCGTTTGAACCTTCGGACCAACGCTCAAGACAATTATCCACCAGCTCTTTTGCCGCCTGCAACTCGACCCCAAAAGTGAGGGTTTCTGAAACCGCGATCTGAACCTCAAACGCACCATCAAAACTGCGCAGGGTCATGTTGCCCTTTGCTCCGCCCTTCTTCGCACCGTATTGCTCGGCCACTAGGGACCGGAAATTCATGGTTTCTGAAAGCGCCGTTTTCTTAAATTCAGCCAGGACGTTGTGCAGTGATTGGGCCGAGGCTGTCAGACGGCGCACAAGTTCATCCTCGATCTTATGCTGTGGTTTGATCTTTGCCTCAGGCACCAGATTGCCCTGGGCGTCCTGCATGTAACCTACGGGGATATTCATTCGGCGCTCTCCTTTGTTACAAAAAGTTTCTCTGGCAGCGGTTTGCCTGGCACAATCGGCACCAGTCCGAATGCTGCCAGTGTGCCAGCCATCGCCGCGATCTCGTCGGAGGTGACTTGCGTAATTCCGCGATTGCCAAGGTGATCGACCTTGCCAAGACCCTGAGCGGCCAGCGTCAACATTTCGCGTTCTGTCCAGCGATCAGCCATGCCCGGTCTCCTTTCGATTTCGGTGGCAACCATTGCAGGCGCGGTACATCTGCACCCTGAGGCTGTTGACGTTGACGAATTTTCCAGCCTTGCGCCGCCAGTGCTGGCATTCGTTAGCCGGAATGGTGCCAAGGGCCGGGCATTCAACCGCCAGATTGCGAAACACGCCGTTAAACAGCTCTTCAAGCGGCCCTAAATCTGCGGGGTATTTGTTGCTCAAGGCCTGAGAAATCATGGCGCCGGAGCGGCCGAGTTTCTTGGCCACCTTATTTCCGGATGTGGCGGCGCATTCCTCGGCCATACCCCTGATCCAGTCGGGCATGGCATCGCCCCAGGCATCGCGGGCGATCTGAATGGGATCGCTGGTGACCCCGCTCATTTGCGTTCACCAAAGGCGTAGGTGACTTCGTTGAGGTTTGGATCGAATATCTGTTTGACGCTCTGGATCTCGGGCGACAGCGGACCCGTGTTGCGGATCAGCCGGTAAATCGCTTGGGAACTGTTAGGTTTGGCCTTCTGGATCACCCGCAGATAGCCAGCTTTGAACAATTCGGTGCAAAAGGCTTTGGCGGTGCGCTCGGCAACATTTGTAGTTTCTGTTGTGGAATGAACGGCCAGATCGCGCGGGGTAAACTCGCCAATCATTCGCATTGAGCGCCACATGTTCTGGGTGCCCTGCCCTTGCGTGACGCGTTTGCCGTCCTTTGTCAGACGTGGTGCATGCACACCAGTATCGCGAACCAGACGATAAAGAAAACTCACGTCAAAATCTTCGCACCGTTCAACAAAGCCACCAGCACGAAGCCGCTGTACATAATTGATGATTGATTTGCGGTGCATATCGACCTGCCCCCAAATATCGGTGATGGTAAATTCCTGCCGCGCACGGATTTGTTCCCAAATCCCTTGCTGTCCATGCTTCATGGCCGTGCTGCGCTGCGCTTTGTCTGAAGGGCGGCGGCTCATGAGGACGCCCTCGCCAAAAGATAGGTCAATTCATCCGCCAGATCGCTTTCACAACTGGGGCACAGGGTGGCGTGCCATTCTAACTGGTGCTCGCCTTCCATTGGGCCCTGGTTCTGGATGATGGCCACAATGCGATCTTCGGCATCGGGCTTGTCGCAGAGATCACAAATACTCATGCCAAAGCCCTCCTTGGTGCCGGAGCGGTACCGGTGAAGAAATCACCGCGGCCCCAGTCTTTCAGGCTCACGCTATTGACGCCGCGGGTGCGGGCAAATTCCGCAACCCGATCAAGATTGACGCAAATACGCCGGATCGAGTTGGCAGAAACGGCCAGGAGCTTTTTCTTGAGCGCCTCGTCCAGTTCCACGCCAGCGCAATGGATCGGTGCCAGATGGCCAACATCGGCCATGCTGCCGGGCTCGGCCGGAACCCAATCAAGCATCCGGCCATGCACCCGTTCCCATTTCTGGAGCTTTTGCGGCAGTAATTCTTCGCCGATCAGGATCACTGCGGCGCCCGAGCTTTCGTAGATATCGCGCACCAGCTCAATCATGTTGCGCTTGATCAGGTGGTCTGCCTCGTCAATCAGCAGCGGGCGACCGGATCTGGCGATTTCCTCGGATATCTGATCGACCATATCGGCAATCGTGCCCGCGGGTGGAATGGAAAGGTCAGTCAGAATGGCCTGACAAAGCTTTTTGCCGGTCCAGCACCACTTTACTTGCACGCAATAGGCGTCAAATTTATTGGCGGCATAAGTTGCGGCGGTGGTTTTGCCATAACCGCTGGGCCCATAGAAAGTGGCCATTCCCGGCAGACCACTTTGACGGCTCTGGACCCGATCAATAAGGGCCACCAGAGCCGCCACGTTCCTGAGTGGTGCTACGGAATTGTAAAGTCTTGGTTCCTGTTGCATATTGCCTCCTTGTCAACCTGTTGACATTCGCCGCTGCCAATGGGGGTGCCACCCCGGCAGCGGCACCTTCAGCCGAACATCTGCCAGCCAAAATCCTCAAATATTTTCATGTGCCCGCAATACTCAGGCTGGGTCTGATAGATGCTCAGCCATCTCAGTTGTTCTTCGGTCGCGGGCTCATTCCGCTCGATCATGGCTTCCAGTTCTTTGGCCCGGCGAAACCGCTCAAGCTCCAATTCCTCTGGCTCAACTGGTTTGAGACGATCGGTTAAGTCAGCGATGATCGCTGTGTGGGTCGCTTCAAACCGCGGCGCGTCCGTATCTGGCGCGACAGGTGCCACGAGTGGCTTGCGATCAAAGACCGGACGGACAACCCGCGCCTCTATTGGTTCGGACGGCGGTGGTGCGGCTGCATCCAATGCCTCGCCCAACTCAGCCGCTTTCATCACGCGATGGGCTTTCAAAGCCTCGCGTTCAGCGCGCACATAAGCACGACGTGCTTTTGACTGCGCGCGTGCCGCACCTGCATCCAGAAAGCCCGCTTTCACAAGGCAGTCCGCATGACCGAGATAGCGATTGTCGGCAGAATAAACATGCAGACCTTGCCAGAGATCAGCGGGATCAAAACGAATTACCAGCCGCTGACCGGCAACGTCATTCATCCAATCCGCCCAGTACTCATTCCCCATAAACCGAACTTGGCCAGTTTGCGTGTTGGCGCGAACACCCTCAGCTCCGAGCAACCACAGGCGCCGCTGTTCTTCGGTGGCTTTTCTGATCGGCGACGTGGCGTATGCCGCGTCAAACACATCGGCAAAGCTGCGGCCCCAAGCAACCTCGCTGCGCCGTCCCTCCCGCGAATTATGTTCTTCAATGCCCTCGGACAAAACACTCAGAAATTCATCGAGATCAATAGCGCGCTTGCCGTAATCTTCGGGTTTTGCTTCAACATTGTTGCCGGTATAGGCGCCATCAAACCGGGGATCCTTGGCGATGTTGTCACACATATCGCGGAACGCGCGTTCAATCGGCTTTGACTGACCTGAATAAGGCGTGGCCCAGTGGACCTCGCAGCCGAGCGATAAAAACAGACCCGGAATATCATCTTCGCGCACTTTAAAACGGTATCGAGTTTTCGTGCCTCCGGTCAGGAATTTGGCGGCAAATTCGCGGCCATTATCTAAGACAATATGCTCGGGAATGCCCCAATCTTCGATCATGTCACCGCAAACCAGAGAAACCGCTTGTGCGTTTGGCGTCTGATCGACCCGCCAGGATAGAATGCGACCGGAATAAATGTCCTGAAACGCCACCATCTGCGGGCGGCCGACTATCGCCTTGTCCTGGCCGGGCTGGATCGGCCAGCGCACAAACACATCAAACTTGTGAAAATCCGCGTTCACCACTTCCATGGGATGCAAAGCTGATTTGTCCCGCGTTTGGGCAGGAAACAGCCGCTTGAGAGCATCCAGACCTTGGCGCGCCAGCACTTGAGATTGACGGGAAACTTCTGCGTTCAACCGCCGTCGCGCGGTGCGATCTGGCAGGAAATCCCAGCCCTTGTCGTTGGCCACGCGCTCAGCTCGACGATAACAGCTCTGAAAGCTTGGCCGTGCCGGGCGCAAAAAATCTGATTTGAGGAAATTCCACCAATCAAGGCTGAATTCTGTGCTGACAGATTTGCGCGCGGCAATTCGATGACGCGAGGCCAAGTGTGGCAAGCGATCATCGCTGCGTACATTGTCAATCTGAGCCAGCCAGTTCCAAATGGTGCGGTCGGAAACCTGCTCGAGGTCTGCAATTTGGGCAACAGCCAGAAACCGGGTGATGCCTGAGGCAATCAGCGCGTCAACTTTCTGGATAATTTCTAACCTGTACTGGGCCTTTGCTTTGACCTGTACCGGCTGATCCTCAAACCATTTCCACGCCGCATCACGGTTGGCGAATTTCTGGGTCTCGGGCGCCTTTGGCGTTACCGCAATCAGGGATTTCTGCGCCGCCAGTGGAAACAGCTTCCAGTGAAATTCATAACCGCCGCCGCGACCTTTACGCCTCCGTACAAGGTCGCGGTCTGCGCGCCAGTTCTGACGATCGATCATCGCAGCGATGCCGGATTTGGCGTTTGGCATGTCCGGCAGGCTGGCGGCAGCAATCTCGGTGGCGGTCCACCATGTTTTTGAGGGTTCCGACATTAAGAACCACCCTGTTTGTCAAAAGCGTCCATAAACGCTTTGAGGCGCGTATATTCGTCGCGCACGAAACGCCTTTGGGCTTCTTTTGGCGCGCGTTTAAATGTTTCCAGAAGTTTTAGATGTGCTTTATTCACCGGGTCGTTAATGGTTGGTTTAGAGCCGGGTTTAAGGGCGGAAACGCCCTCTGCCGCCCGTTTGTAAGTGCCGTTGCACAGGCCCTGAATAATCTCGCTGCGGGATTGTGGCTCAGTGACTTTTGCCAATGCCATGAGATCGTTTAGCGTCGCTGATTTTTTCAGTTCGCGAAGGGCAGCGATATCTTCTCCGCCCAGCGCTCCACCAATAGCAAGCAAACGGAATACATGGCGGTCGCTGAGGTTGAATTTCTCAGATACGGATTGAGTAAATCTAACTGACATCGTGTCAGTTTGATTTCTGAACACCGGACTTTTCCGATCTCCACCCCGTTTTGCCT
>JAJDAE010000166.1 GCA_029262035.1 Candidatus Zhuqueibacterota bacterium | reverse complement strand
TTTAAGGAGAAACAAAATGGCAAATGCAATAAATTGGTTTGAGATTCCCGCAGCAAATTATGAACGGGCAACAAAGTTTTATTCAGAGGTTCTCGGCGCTGAATTACCGCACAACGAAATTATGGGAATCAAGATGGGCTTTCTCCCTGCCAGTGATGGCGGAGTTGGTGGTGCAATTTGCTACGGCGAAGGCTATAAACCTTCGGCAGACGGCGTAGTGCCCTATTTAAATGGCGGCGAAGATTTGGCTGGCTATCTTAAAAATGTTGGACCCGCCGGTGGCAAAGTCGTTATGCCCAAAACCAAAATTTCTGATGAAATCGGCTACTTCGCAATTTTCATGGATACCGAAGGTAACAAGATCGCTTTTCATTCACCTAACTAAATATTGCCTGAAAGAAAACAATCTTTCTTTCTCGTTGTCATGCCCACATTTTATTACGGGCATCCAACAATTCTTTAGTTGAAAAGGTTGACTTGAGAGAACCCATGATGGTTCTCTCAAGTTTAACTTTAAAAGGGAAACCAAGTGATGGCTTATAATGAAGAGCTTGCAGACAGAGTACGCATTGCGCTGAGCAAAAAAAAGACTTTGTTCGACCAGAGAAAAATGATGGGCGGACTCTGTATTTTAGTTGACGGCAAAATGTGCGTAGGCATTATCAAAGACAGTTTAATGGCGCGCATCGATCCTGAAATTTATACCGAAGCGCTCGCAAAAAAAGGGTGCACGGAAATGGATTTCACCGGTAGACCCATGAAAGGTTTTGTTTATATCCACCCGGAAGGAATCACCACTGAAAGTGAATTGGGTTATTGGTTACAGCTTTGCTTGGATTTTAACCCCAGAGCCAAGGCGAGCAAGAAGAAATCCAGGCCGCGCTTGAAGATATAGAGTGTGACTCTCTCTTCTAAACCAGCCGCACTTGGGGTATTGTCACTTTTTTCTAAGAAAACAAAAGGAGCAAAATGGTTTACTTCACACAAGATTTTGTAGATTTTTTTAATGAGCTGTCAAAGAATAACAAAAAAGAATGGTTCGACTTAAATCGCAAGCGTTATGAAAAAAATGTGAAGCAGCCGTTTGCATCATTCATAAATGAGTTGATCGATCGCGTCAAAATGACCGGCACGCAACTGGATGATCTCACAGCCAAAGAATCGGTTATGCGTATCAATCGTGATATCCGGTTTGCCAAAGATAAAACGCCGTACAACACCCATGTCTCTGCGATTGTTTCCCCGACAGGCCGGAAGGATAAAAGCATCCCCGGTTTATTTGTGAAACTGCAGGCAGATGCCATCTTTATTGCTGGCGGCGCACATAGCCCGGATAAAGTTCAGCTTTTGAATATTAGAAGGGCAATAGCAAATGAGCCGGATAAAATCTCAAAAATTGTTGGTGAGGCAGATTTTAAAGAAAAATTGGGTAACTTAAAAGGCGATATCAACAAACGCATCCCTCCCGAGTTTGCCGAAGCCGTGCAAAAGCAGCCATTTATCGCCAATAAACAATTCTATTATTATACTGAGATTGACGGCAAACATATTCTGCAAGATGATTTGATCGATGTAATTTTGAGTTACTATTTGGCCGGTAAAGAGTTGAACAGCTTTTTGCTTGAAGCAATTAAGAAGCAGGAGTTGAAAAATCTCTAGAAATCTCCCAGTTATATTATAAGAGCGTCGATTTTCCATTTGATAAGGTTAGAATAATAACGCTTGACAATATTATCAGCATACGTTATTATTATATATGATTAAAAGTTTTGTCGATAAAGAAACAGAAAAGCTATTTAATCAAAGACACTCGCGCAAATTGGCAGGTGATATCCAGCAATCGGCTCGCAGAAAACTTGAAATCCTTGATGCGGCTGAAGTCTTGGAAGACCTGCGGATTCCTCCTGGAAATCGGTTAGAGAAACTTTCTGGGGATAGAATCGGCCAACATAGTATTCGCATCAACGATCAATGGCGAATTTGTTTTGAGTGGCGTGATGGTGACGCCTTTAAGGTAGAAATTGTTGATTATCATTGAGGGAAGACATATGACTAATGAAAAGTTGAAACCAATTCACCCTGGAGAGATATTACTGGAAGAGTTTCTAAAGCCAATGAGTATTACTCAATACAGATTGGCTAAAGATATTAATGTTCCGGCCAGAAGAATTAATGAAATTGTTCAGTGTAAACGCACCATTACACCTGACACAGCGTTAAGACTATCAAGGTATTTTGGACTATCAGAAAGATTTTGGGTAAACCTACAAGCAAGATATGCGCTTGAAGTAGAAAAAAAACGTCTTAAAAATCGTCTGGATAGTGAAGTCCATATTTATACTGCACTGTAGTTTTGTAAAGTTTGTAAACAAATACCTATATTCTATTATTCACAAACTGGCAAAAATGTGCCTGGCACTTACTCAAAATTGTAAAAGCTATTAAATATTTGCGTATTTGCTAACCTTATAAAAATCTACTAAGTGCCAGGCACATCATTTAAATTTTATGAATAATTCAGGCTATAATACCTGTCATGAAACAAAACCTCCTCGTTGTTGATGACGAAAAAAATATTCGCCGTTCTATTGAAATGATTTGCACCGGCGAAGGTTACGCAGTACAAACTGCCAGTGATACGCTTGAAGCCGAAGCTGTCCTCGCCAAGTCAACCATCGATATTATTTTATTAGACATCTCGATGCCCGGCAAAGATGGGCTGACTTTCCTGAAAGAAATCAAAAACAAATATCCGAAGATGTCAGCGATTATGGTTTCCGGTAATGCGACATTGCAGAATGCAGTTGAGTCGATTAAATACGGCGCCTACGACTTTATCGAAAAACCAATCACCAAAGAAAAGCTGCTAATCTCAATTCAAAATGCGTTGAAGAATGAA
>JAJDAE010000165.1 GCA_029262035.1 Candidatus Zhuqueibacterota bacterium | reverse complement strand
TGAAAAGTTGTAGTGCCCAGAACGCTCATTTCCTTTTCCATGGTATTTTGAATCACAGAAATACCCGTCATTACCGCGATAATTGAGGCGACGCCGGCGATAATTCCGATCAGAGTCAAAAACGAACGCAGTTTATGCGCCGTAATTGCAGACAAGGCCATTTTGAAAGCTTCTAAAGTTTGCATGATGCTACCCGGATAATTAATTCGAATTTTTTATTCATAACGCAAGGCTTCGGTCGGGTTGAGTTTTGAGGCTTTAAAAGCGGGTATAAATCCGGAAAAAATGCCGGTTAATACCGAAACCAAAAGTGCTACAAAAACAATTGGCAATGAAATGGTGGCAGGCATGACAAGTTTATTAATCAAGGCAGTAATGCCGAAAGAAAGCACAATACCAAATACGCCGCCAATTAGACAAATGGTTGAAGACTCAAACAGAAATTGCGTTAAAATAGATTTCCTTTTCGCGCCGATGGCTTTTCGGACGCCAATCTCTTTGGTACGCTCAGTCACCGAAACGAACATAATATTCATCACACCGATACCGCCAACAAATAATGAAATGCCGGTGATAACCAGCCCGATTATGACTATTACCCCCATCACATTATTGTAAGCACCCACCAATTGATTCATCTGGTTAATTGAAAAATCATCTTCTTCAGTTGGTTTGAGCTTGCGGATTTTTCGCATTTCCCCGATAACCTCATACTCAAAGTCGGCCAATACAACGCCTGGAGCTGCCTTTACGGCAATATTAAAATCACGATTATGGCTGCCAAAGGAACTCATAAATGAAGTGATGGGCACAAAAATCTGTCGGTCAAAATTCGGTCCGCCAAAAAAACCCGCGCTGCCCTGCTCTTCCATCACGCCAACCACGCGGTAAGTGTAACGACCCAGTTTCATTTTTTTGTTGATGGGTTCAATGTCACCAAAAAGATTTTCCTTTATTTCTGAACCGATCACACAAACCCTTTTCTTAGACTGAATGTCGAACCCGGTGAGAAAACGCCCGCTCTCCGGAACGGATGAAGAAACCACCATGTGTTTTTCCGTTGTACCAATGATATTTATTGCTTCCAGGGTTTTGGAGAGGTATTTCACATTTTTATTTGTATTTGTGGTTGGGTTAATCGCCAACGCATTTTTTAAACCGGTATTAAGTTTTTGTGCCTCCCGCATCTGCAAGTTTTGGCGGTTGCGGAATTGAAAAAAGTTACCGCTAAAAACCCATGGCCGGCGTGAGACATAAAGTACGTCAGAGCCCAATGCCGAAACGCTTTCTTTAAATCGATTGCCGAGCCCGTTGGCGGCCGTCATGGTTGTGACCACAGCCACAATACCGATCACAATACCCAGCGTGGTTAAAATGCCACGGGATTTATTTGCGCGTATGGCTTCCAGAGCAATACGAAATGCTGCTGTTGTCGAGTAGAATTTTCTCATGTGTCTTTTCCTACCGGCTGGATTTAAACGTGTCAGAATTTTACCAGGCGCGGCAATAAATTAATTTCTAATTATTTACAATTTCCATCGTAGCGGCAGCACGTTGTGTCACCGTGTCCGATTCAATCAGCCCGTCACGTAACCAGATAATCCGGTGTGCATGTTCGGCGATTTCCTTTTCGTGGGTTACAAGAATAATTGTATTGCCGGCCCGATGCAGACCGTCGAGAATCCCCATGATTTCCCGGCCGGTTACGCTGTCCAGGTTACCTGTGGGTTCATCTGCGAAGATTATCGCCGGGTTGTTTACCAGGGCACGCGCAATGGCAACCCTTTGGCGCTGTCCACCGGAGAGTTCATTCGGCTTGTGGTGCGCTCTGTCCGTAAGGCCGACTTTTTCAATCGCCTCATCGGTCATAACTTTTCTTTTTTGCGGCACAATGTTGCCATAAATCAAAGGCAACTCCACATTGTGAAAAACATCCGCGCGAGGGATCAGATTAAACGTCTGGAATACAAATCCAATTTTTCGGTTGCGAACGTCCGCAAGTTGATCATCATCCATTTCGCTGACGTCTTCATCTTCGAGATGATAGGTGCCGGTTGTCGGGATGTCCAGGCAGCCGAGTATATTCATCATAGTTGATTTACCCGAACCGCTGGGTCCCATTATCGCGACATATTCGTTGTTATCAATCTTCAAGGAAACATCTTTCAGAGCGTGTACTTCCTCGATGCCCATTACATATTTTTTTGAGATATTTTGAATATTTAATGCCATTTTTATCCTCAACTACTTTTCGTCTTTTTTACCATCACCGATTATAACTTCAGTTCCGTTTTGCAAATCTTTACTGATAGCGCGATAACTGCCAATTACAACATCTTCATCCTCGCCGAGCCCGTTCGTAATTTCTATATCATTCTCACTTTGAATGCCCGTTATTACTTGTTTTGCCAGTGAAACTCCATCTTCAATTACAAAAGCAACCTGAACAAAACCATCTTTGTCCGGTGTATATTCAGATTTTGGCAGGTCATCGGCAATTGCTTCTCCGCTGTCACCATCAGTTTCTTCCTGCAATTGCTCTACCGTCCTTAGAGCAACACTTTGAATTGGGATATTTAGAACATTTTCTTTAATATCGGTGATAACATCAGCGCTTGCTGTCATACCGGGGCGCAGGCGTTCGCCAGGTTCCAGAACGGCAATTGTAACTTCGAATTCGGTTTTCTGGTCGGCAGTGCCATTGCCGGTTATGGTTGCGCTACTGGCAATTTCAGAAACAATGCCTTTAAATTTTACATCCGGTAATGCATCCACTTCAATAGTTGCGGTATCGCCGAGAGAAACGGAGACGATATCATTTTCATCAACATTAACTTCAGCTTCCATTCCGGCCAGATCGGAAACTATCAAGATAACATCTTCCTGAAACTGAGAACCGAGCGCGATTTCACCCACTTCTTTATTCAACTCACTGATGGTACCGGACATCGGTGCATAAATTGTGGTTTTGGAGAAATTATCTTTGGCTTGCTTTAAGGATGCTTCTGCTTGTGCAACAATATCTAACGTAGATTGATACCGTGCTTTTTCAACCTGATACGCCGCTGACATTTGGTCAAGCGTTGCTTGTGATTCCAGGTCCTTAGCAAAAAGCTCCTTAGTACGTTCAAAATCTTTCTGCGTTTTCAACATATTTTCTTTGGCCAGCAGCGCATTGGACTCGTTTGAGCGGCGGTTCGCTTCTGCGCTTTCAACGGCGGCACGATAATTCTCTTTATCCAGTTCAACCAGGAGTGTGCCCTTTTCAACCCAGTCTCCCTCTTCTACTTCGAGATGAGTAATTTTGGCAGCCACATCGGCGCTGATTTTCACCTGGGTTTTAGGCTGAATTCTACCGGTTGCGTTCACAGTTTCAATTATCTGCCCACGCTTTACCTGGGCTGTTTGTACTTCTATCTCGTCGGTTTTTCCGTTTTTAACATTGATAAGAAAACCCACCAGAAGTATTAAAACAACCGCTGATGAAAAAATGATAATTTTTTTCTTTGACATAGCCGCTACTCCTCAAATTGTTTTTTGATAAACCATCGAAACAGAGATAAATAATCTCCAAATTCCGAAACTAAAATTGTCGTAATTGAAAGTTTAAATGCAGACCCTAACTATTTGCAATAAACTGTTACGGGGGTATTTTGCAAATGTTACACCGGTTTTTATCTAGGGTTGAGAGAGAGGGTTTGTGAGATTATTGGGGGCAGTCATTTATCGGTTTGAAAGGTTACCAAAAATAAACGAACGAATGTATAGATCTATATTGACTAAAGCGTTGAATTTAATTATATTTACCGCGATTTAAAATCAAGGCAGGATTATGGCAGCAAAGAAACCCTCGAAGCCCCAGATGCCGTTTCATGTTGGCGATGCAATCTGGGGGAATATTTTTAAGAATGAAAATAGCCAAAAAGAAACCGCCATTGCATTACTTAAAAAGGTGCCTCTGTTTAAAAAAATGAGTAAATCCCAATTGAACGATCTTGAAAAAATTATTCATCGGAGAAATTACAAAACGGATGAAAATATTTTTTTCGAAGGCGAACCGGGCGTGGGTATGTACATCATTCGGGAAGGCAGCGTGATTATCAATAAAATGCAGGATAATGGCAAAAAGGAAAAATTGGCCGAACTAAAAAAAGGTGAGTTTTTTGGCGAACTCGCACTATTGGATGAGTCGCCAAGGTCTGCTGCTGCTGAGGCAACTGAAGAAACCAGTATTCTGGGTTTATTTCGTCCTGACCTAATCGAATTAATGAATCGTAAACCCAGGCTGGGCAATAAGCTGCTTTTTGAATTAGCTCACCTCATCGGTGAACGGCTTAAACACACCAACAAAGAGCTTGAAGAGGTGTGGGAAAAACTCGATGAGCAAAAGATTATAACTTAGAAAAAATGAAAATCATATACGATTATAAAGTCTAACACCACGCATCTATGGAAAACATCCAAAATAATTTCACAATAAAATTTTCGCCGAAGCTTATGCGGAATATTATTCTGTTTTTGGTGGCTCTTTCAGTTATAGCCTCACTTTTATGGATAGTGCCGGCTTTGCACTCTGTCATCAATATTGTGATCATAGCCTTGTTCCTATCACTGATTTTGGACCCCATGGTTAATTTCCTTGAAAACCGGGGTATCCAGCGCCTGGTTGGCTCCATCCTGGTTTTCGCATTGATTATTTTTCTGGCTGTGGCTGGATTCAAATTTCTCGCACCGGTTGTATCCCATGAAATCAAAGAACTCAGCGCCGGATTCAACAGTGAATCACCGGGCGAAGTTATGGACAAAATCTCTGAAAAATTTGGAGATGTTCCGTTTCTATCGAATCAGGACGTTCAGCAAAAAATTAAAATGAAACTCACCAGTATTTTAGAAAACAGTTTTACCGTTGTGTTTGATATTCTCTCAGCTGTTGTTTCAATGATAATGCTGGCTTTTATTACATTTTTCTTTTTGAAGGATGGCCGCCGCATGAAAAAGGCGATCATCAGTTGGGTGCCCAATCGCTACTTTGAAATGTCGCTGATCATCATCCACAAAATAAATACACAGCTTGGGCGGTACATTCGTGGTCAGCTATTGGTGGCGTTGATCGTTGGTTCGCTCAGCATACTAGCGCTCTATCTTTTAGAAATCAGGTATTATTTTTTTATTGGCGCGCTTGCCGGTCTCGCAAATATGATTCCTTATTTCGGGCCTGTTGTGGGCGCCACGCCAGCCATAATTATTGCTGTGCTCGACACAGGAACCATGGGTGCAATTGCCGCCGTTGCCGTTGCTTTTGCAACGATTCAGTTATTTGAGAACGTGTTCGTCTCCCCCTTTATTGTGTCAAAAAGTGTTGAACTGCATCCTCTCACAATCATCATCGTTATTCTAATAGGCGGGCAGTTGTTAGGACTTTTCGGTATGCTTTTAGCTGTGCCGGTTGCCAGCATCATAAAGGTAACCTCCCGGGAAATTGCCTGGGGGTTAAAGAATTATAGAATTTTTTAGTTAGAATTAATAAAGAAATATTAAATGCTTTGAGGAATTCAAGCAAGACATGTGAGAGAATTTTCCACACAGTCCTTGTGCCTCTTTGCAAAAAAATAAGAAGTTTTAGGAGTTTCAATGTCAGATTCAAAATTAAACTTAGAAATGCGGTTTGAAGATTTAGGTCTTTCCGAACCAGTACTCAAATCTTTAAAAGCAGTGGGTTACGAGACGCCATCGCCTATTCAGGAAAAAACAATACCGGTGCTTTTATCAGGCGCGGACGTCATTGGCCAGGCTCAAACAGGTACAGGCAAAACCGCAGCTTTTGCAATGCCGTTATTATCAAACATTGATATAAAGCATTACAAACCACAAGTTTTAGTACTTGCCCCAACCAGAGAGTTAGCGATACAAGTTGCCGAGGCCTTCAAGAAATATGCTTCGAAGTTGAGAAATTTTCATGTGCTGCCAATTTATGGCGGCCAAGAATATGGCATTCAACTACGTCAGTTAAAACGAGGTGTGCATGTTATTGTTGGCACCCCGGGAAGAGTTATCGATCATTTGAAACGAGGCACGCTCAAAGTGGACGCTTTGCAATGTCTTGTTCTCGACGAAGCGGACGAAATGTTGCGGATGGGCTTTATTGATGACGTGGAATGGGTACTTGAGCAAACTCCGCCAAGTTGTCAGAAGGCGCTGTTTTCTGCTACAATGCCAACACGGATCCGGAAGATCGCACAAAAATACCTGAAGGACGCAAAAGAGATCACAATTAAAGCGCGCACCACCACTGTTGAAACCACCCGCCAGCGTTACTGGATGGTGACCGGAGCCCACAAAATTGAAGCGCTTACCCGAATTCTGGAAGCGGAACCGTTTGACGCCATGCTCATTTTTGTACGAACCAGAATAGCCACAGTTGAGCTTTCCGAAAGACTTGGTGCACGCGGTTATGAGGCTTCGCCCCTGAATGGAGAAATCGCACAAAAGCAGCGGGAGCGTACCGTAGAAAAATTAAAGGCAGGGAAAATAGATATTTTGGTGGCAACCGATGTGGCAGCACGCGGCCTGGATGTTGACCGAATTAGCCATGTACTAAACTATGATATTCCTTATGACACGGAGGCCTACATTCACCGTATCGGTCGTACCGGTCGAGCCGGACGCAGCGGTGAAGCAATTTTATTTGTCGCTCCGAGAGAACGAAGAATGTTGAAATCCATAGAAAGTGCGACCCGACAAAAAATTGCGCTGATGGACATGCCCACAACCGAAGCGATAAATGACAAGCGGATTGCAGCTTTTAAGCAACGCATAACCGACACTTTGGGCGCTAATAATTTGAAGTTCTTCTCAGAAATAGTTGAACAATACCGGCAAGAACACAACGTGCCCGCCCTGGATATAGCGGCAGCTTTGGCTCAAATAGCCCAAGGGGATGAACCGTTGTTGCTGGATAAATCACCAAAACGCATAAAAGAAAGGTCCTTCGAAAAATCTTTTGATAAACCATTTGAAAAATCATCCTCCGGAAAAAGCAGAGCGCCCAGAAAAGACAGCAAGCCGGAAGAAGGCATGGAACGTTTTCGCCTGGAAGTAGGCCATGTGCATGATGTAAAGCCGGGCAATATTGTGGGTGCAATCGCCAATGAAGCTGAAATAGACAGCCAGTATATCGGCCGCATTAATATTCATGATGACTACAGCACCGTCGATCTACCGGAAGGTATGCCGAAGGATGTTTTTAAATTATTAAGAAAAATTTGGGTGGCAGGACAACAACTAAATATTTCGAAGATGAAGGAGTTTTCAACCAGTCCTCCAGACGATTTCAAAAAAGAGAAAAAGTTCAAAAAAAAAGATGGGAAACGACCCAAGAAGAAAAAGAAATAGTCTCTCGCAATTTTCTGTAAAGAGAGCAAACTAACGCAGGTTTGTTTCTATTCCGGCATAATATCCACGAGTCTGGCGTCAATAATCAATACTGCGTTGGCGCCGATCTTGTTTCCTGCTCCACGCTTGCCCCAGGCAAGTTCAGGTGGAATGAATAGCCGATAGCGACTCCCCTTTTTCATTAGGATCAATCCTTCACGATAGCCAGCGATGGCCTCTTGCATGGTGAAAGTCGCCGGTTCCCGTTCCTTGTAGGTGTCGGCGATGATGGTACCGTCGATCAAAGTGATCCGTTGTTGAACTTCGACGGTGCTTTCTTCGGTCGGTCTTTCGCCAACCCCTTCCTCAATTATAAGATACTGGAGTCCTGAGTCGGTAACTTTAACGTCGGCTTTCTTTCGATTCTTTGAAAGAAACTCTTCGGAGTTCTTGCGATTAAATCCCTGAGTTCCTTTACTTTTGCGCTTGGTTCCGCCCCTTGCCAAGGTTAGTTCTCCGTTTCAAACAATAAAAAGGTTTCGTCAGCGATGGTCGTCCCTTCAATCTCTGCAACAAGCCGCCATGACCCTACTTTGTCGTTAACCGGTTCCCACACTGTATCGCCAAGAAAAAAATTCCAGTCATTGCTTCTAATATAAATCTCGCCGGTAAAAGGGGGCGCCGGATCACCATTTTTATCGCGGAATGGCGGGTGCTCAATCCTGAAGAGAATCTTCTTCCCTTTGCCTTTTTTGATTCGCAGGATATAACCAAACTCTATGCCGAGTTGGGCAGGAATATCAAAAGTTCTTTCTTTAATCCGGGGTAGTTCTCTGGCTTCTCGATCCCACTGGGTGTAGATCCCCCAATTCATGAGTTGCCATGTTGTTTTAGGTTTTGCCATTGACTTCGCTTATTATTCGCCAGAATGCTTTAGGGGATGGCTTGACCATCACTTCATCAAGATCATTTTTTGGGTCATGCCAGTGAGTTAAAATATGTATCCATTTGAATATTCTTCAAACAATTGCATGATTGCTTTTGTTCGAACGCCAACCGTACCACTACCAATCTCCCGGTCATTAATTTTGGATATCGGAACAACAAACTTACTTGTTGAAGTAACAAATGCCTCATCGACGGCCTGAAGTTCTTCAAAACGAATCATTCGCTCTTCAATTGAAAAGTGGTTTGCGGCAAGCTGTAAAATCAGTTTCCGCGTAATACCCTGCAGGATATATTCTGAGGGTGTAACCAAAGTATCGCCAATGAAAACAAAAAAATTGTTTCGGGGACACTCGGTGATTCCGTTGTGCGAATGGTACAATATGTCGAACGCGTTCTTTTCTCGTTTGAGTGGTTCCAGCCGGACAGCATTCAGATAATTTAACGACTTAACCTGTGGCAGTTCTCTTTGAAATTTTACAGTGATTATTTTAGCCCCTTTACTGTATATTTCTCTCGGATAAGTTGGCAGCTCTTCGGCAATAATAATAAAATTCGGACGCGCAAGCATGGGTGAATCCAGCGAGGAACCACCAGTCAAAACAAGCCTGACAGAGGGTGTAGTAAGTTCGCTTGCTTCGATTAATTCGTTTGCCACTTCCCGGATTTCCCGAGCGGAAATCGGCAATTTCAGATGCAGTGCAGTTGCTGAACGATGAAGTCTCTCGATATGATCTTCAAAGTGAAAAAGTTTACCATTATGAGTTCTCGCAAAATCGAAAACGCCATAGCCCCGCTGTAGCGCCAAATCCGAAATACCGATTACGCCTTCGCTTGTTGACTTGATTTCACCGTTAACATAGCAGAAATTTTTCATACAAGTGAAACCTTCGGTTTAAATTACGACTTCGAATCCTTCAAAATTTGGTGGACCAAGGTAAATATCCCTCGCGCCGCCGGCGCTTGCATGCGCCTTTCGAAATGCTTCTGAATTAGTCCATGCCTCAAATGCTTCTTTAGACTCCCAAACTGTGTGAGAAACAAATAAAGTACAGCTCTCATCTGTAGTTCCTTGCAGTAAATGAAATTCCTTGAATCCGGGAACCTCGTCAACAAAGGTTTCGCGATCCTTCCATATCTGAGTAAATATCTCTTCTTTTCCCAAGGCAATTCGAAAACGATTCATTGCAATATACATAATTCCTCCAGAGTATTGGTTTAGGTTGAGATGTTTTAATTTATGATTAAGACGGAGTCCGAATGTAGATTTTTGAGGGCTGCGACTTAAAAGACGTTTTGGTTCATCAAATTGATGTTCAATAATTCCACAAATATATATTTCTTAAAACTTAGTTGCAAGATTTTAAAAAAATGTGAATTCCACTAAATAGTTTTTCTCACACCCTGAAACTCCCCCTTTCCAATCAAGTATTTTCAAATTTTTCCGATTACCAAAACTAGCTCAATTAATGGTGATGGAACACCTATGAAACTTTCTATGAATTGCTTCAAGACGCTATTATTTAGCGCAGTTATAATCTTCGGGATTAGACCGGTACTTGCCATACAATCCTTTCGCGCAGAAAAACCACTGGGCGAAATTGAAAAAAGTATGGAAGCCAACCTGACCTGGAATCTTCAAAATGCTCTTCTGTTATACTACCCCGAAAACAAATTTGTAGTTAATACCCGGGTGAAATTACAAAAGGTTTCGCCGAAAACAATTCTGCCCGAACTGCCGGACGCACTGCTTAGCAAAGATTTAACGAATCTGCCCGGACTGCCCTATTTACCGGAATCTTTAGCGGAAGCAAAAGAAGCGCCGCAAGATAACTTACGTAGCCAAATTAACAAGAAAAAATTCGAGATAAATCGCATCCGTGTGGATGTTCTCGTTGACAAAAGTTTGGTACAAAAGGATTGGTCTTTTATTCGCCGCTTTGTGAATTTAACCGCCAACCTCGAACCCAGCCGTGGCGATGCTGTTCGTATTGAAGGATTGGACTTTCCTGAAAAAGCTGATTTTTTCCCGGAAGATGAGGAAGAGGTTGCAGCGACTTTAAATGAATCTCTGGCAAAACCTGAAGCTTTTAACGAGCCTCAAAAATCTAAAGTCGATTGGATGCCCTATGTTTTCGCAGCAGGATTGGCTTTACTGCTCCTACTCTTATTTTGGGCCGGTCAGCGGAATATCGCGAAATTTTTGAAGCACCCCGATGAGGCTGCTTCAAAGGCAAAAGTTTTATCACCAAATGAAACCATTACTCTGCCATCGCGTGCAGCGGCAAACGGCTCAACGAAAAATGAAATCGTACAAAGCAGCGATGCTCTGAAGGCCCGGGTGATAGATGTTATCGTCGGAGCGCCCAATGCCAGTTCAAAAGTTTTTAGCGGCTGGATTGAGGAGCAAGGCGATGAAGGGCTATTTCATACGGCAATTGTTTTGTCTGTTGCATCGAGATCCTTAACCAACCTGATGGAACCACATTTTGGCCAACAACTTACAATCGATATTCACCAACGAATTACCCTGCTCACACCCGAAGAAGTTGAACAAAACTCCGTGCGCCTTTTAACGCAATTTGATGGCGAGGCCAACAAGCTGATTTTAAAAGATAAATACGATTCGGAAGTAGACGCGCTGGAATTTCTGAACCACATGACGGATGAACAGTTGCAGCATTTGATCAAGCCGCTTAAAACCGGTGTTATGGCAATTGTACTTGCACAGCTAAAAACCAACCGGACAGCAAAATTAATTAGCAAGCTCGACTCCGATGAACGCAAAATTGTTCTCTCGGCCATGGGAAATATCGATAAAATTCCGGCTGATGTTTACAAGCATGTTGCCAATCAGTTGGCGGTGCGTGCCAACGATTTACAGCAAATGCGCTACGTTCGCGCCAACGGTACCGACGCCTTAGTCAAGGTTCTCGACTATATGGATGAAGATGAGCAAAACGAAACCATTCAGTATATCCAAACCAAAGATGTTTTCCTGGCTCGAAAAGTGAACAAGCAATTTATGACTTTCGGCCAGCTTATCAACCAGTCCAGTGACAAAATGCGCGAAGTAGCTCTGGAGATTGACCGTGACACTCTGGCCAAGTCGTTGATTACGCTCGATGATAATGTCGTGGAAGGCATCATCACTTCGCTGCCTGAGAAACTGGGTGAATTGGTTCGCGCCAGCCTTGAGGTAAATATTAATATTCCGGAAAGTGAAGTGGCCGATGCAAGGCGTGCGATGATGCGCAAACTAAGATTAAAAAGGATTTCGTAGAACGATGAAGAAGCTGCTTAAAACTAATTTAATCGTAGTTTACCTGCTCTGTTTCTGCGGGTTTGGTTTTGCTCAAAACGGCACCACCAATGAAAAAATTTTAAACTTAATGGAAGACATTTTCAACCAAATCCCGGCAGACCTCGCTGAAATAAATCCTGGTTTGAAACGCATTGCCGTTTACAACTTAGCAGTTGAGGGTGCATATATTCCAGCACCTTTAAAAGACCATTTTGAAAGCCGGCTCGAAGAAATTTTCAAAAGCCTTGAAACACCGGTAGTAGTCTCACTGCCAGACATGAACACGTTAAAAATATCATCCACTGACAGCAGCTTTTCAATAATGAATGCATTGCCATCTCCGGACGAACTGTGGAAAGTCGGCAAACGTCTGCGTATTGACGCATTTCTGGAAGGCAGCTTGACCTACGTTGAAGGCAAAGCGCTGTTCCTCGACTTGCGGTTGAACAAAACCGGCACCAACGATATTTTGTGGATTCACTCCTACACAGCGTACGAAAAGAGTTTTGAGCCGGCAGTTTTGAATCCCCTCATGCGCAGTATTAATGCCGGGGTTGAAGTCTTTAGTGTGGATATCGATGCATCTGCGGACTCATTGATCAATTCGGGTTTCAATGATCGGCTGGTGCAGTATGCCATCTACTTTGGGATATATCAATACCTCGAGCCGCAAAGCCGATTCAGATATGATTTCCGTGCAGGCGTGTCATTTCTTTCCGAGGGCATAAAGCTCAACAATACTGAATTTGCAGACAACACATTTTATGCAAAAGAAGGAGGCGCCGGTGCTTTCCTGCCGGTTTCATTTAATTTCAAAGTCATGTTTAATTCAACTTTATTAAAGAATAAAAAAAGCGTTTCATCTGATTGGCTTTCAATTTATTTAAACGTGACTCGTTATTTTACCACCAAGATGTCCGATATCACAGGAATCGGTTTTGGGTTGCGATCTGATCTTAGCAGCCGTTTTTCGGTTTCGGCAGGTGTGTCAACAATTTTTGGATCGGAGTTTAATTCATCCAATGTCAGTTCAACCGATACTCCGATCCGAATGAAAGTTTCCGGCTCTCATTTCGAGCTATTTTTGTTGCAGTTCTCACTTTAGGATGAACGCCATGTTAAAAACAAATATTTTTCTTTTTACAATTTTTGCGCTTTTGATTTTGGCTGTCGGTTGTTCAAAAAAAGAGCTTCAAAAAAACGACTTTGTTTCTGATAATAGCCCGGCGATGCAAAAAAATACAGCAGAAGACACATTGAAATCTTCAAACCAAAAAAGGATTGTTACTTTAAAGCCCAGTAAAAAAGCCGCACAGCAACAGAATGAATATTTGAAAATAAAATTCCAGCAAAATGATACGGAAGTTGAAATGGTTCTGGATCCACAATCGACTAATTTAAATTTAGATTTGGTACGTGGTCCCGAAGGTTTTCTTGAAATACAAAAAGGCGACTCAATCCTGTTGGGTAAAAAATCCCCGGATTCTGAAAAGGATTTCGACCCCCTGGAAGCGACAAATCTTGATGCAGAAGATCTCACGGACGAGATCATCCGGGATATTAATTTGGCGCAGAAGATGTTTTACGAACGCAAATACACCGACGCATTAAATGTATTAAAGGATTCTCTGGAAAAGAAAAAGACGGCAACGGCCTATGCGCTGGGTGGTTCCATTTACTACGTAAGCGGGGATACAAAAGCCGCAGTCAATGCCTGGGAGAATGCGTTGAAAATTAACCCCGATTTGGACGAAGTAAAGGAACTCGTTTCCCGCTTCAGTGAAAACTAAAAAACATGGATAAAAAATGCTAACTGTTTTAGGTTTTGTAATAGGCGTCTTTTTAGTTGGTTACGGCATTTACACCGGTAAAGCACCGATTGAAATTTTCTTGAATTGGAATGGAGTTGCAATTGTTGTCGGTGGTACAATAGCTTCAACTTTTGTTTCCTACCCCATCCGGGAAGTATTACGGGCATTTAGATCTTACTTCGTCATCTTTAAATCCGGCAGTCATAATTATGTTAAAGCCGTTAATCAAATGGTAAACGCCACCCGCTCCTTTCAACGCGATGGCATGGAATCCCTGTCCCGGGAGACCAACCCAATGAAAAAATTATGGATATTTCAAGATGGTGTCCAGATGATGGCAAACGGATTTTCGAAAGAAGAAACGCATGTTATTCTGGAAGACCAAATAAGCTGGCAAATGGCCCGTGAAATGAAGCAGCATCAACTTTTTGCCACGATGGGAAAGTTCGCCCCGGCCTTTGGAATGATCGGTACGTTGATCGGCTTAATTAACATGCTAATCACCCTGCAAAGCAATCCGGGAGAAGTAGGCATTGGCCTCGCTGTTGCTTTAACCACAACCTTTTATGGTTTAATTTTGACGAATATTATTTTTATGCCGATTTCTGAAAAAATTAAAGAACGTGCAGAAAACAACCTGTTGCTTGAAACCATGGAACTGGAAGCGGTGGACATGCTTTACGACGGCAAAAATTATATTTATGTTCGTGATAAATTATGTGCTTACTTAAGCGCCGGCAGCCGTAAAAAAGTCAGCAAGCTCAGTAAAACCAACGGTAAGATATCCAGAACGCCTGAAAAAGCGCTTGCCTAATTATGAAACTCAACATCCCGGACCGCGCCAACCCCTATAATTTTGATAAAAAAGAAGATCAGCCCTGGCTTCTTGCATACAGTGATATGGTCACCTTATTGTTGGCCTTTTTTGTCCTATTTTTTGCTATCTCGCAAGTCGACCAGGTTAAGTTCGAAATGATCATGGAATACTTTAATAAGAGTCAATCCATGCCTCTGCATGTTTTAGAGGAAAGATTTAAAGAGCTGGTACAGCAACATAATCTTCAGGAAAGTGTCGATGTTGAACTCACACCCGACGGCTTGTTGGTAAATTTTCAAGATAATGTTTTATTTGATTCCGGAAAGGCAGAACTAAAGCAGGATTCGGCGCCAATCTTTGGCGCATTGGCGGATATTTTAAATTCAACAGATGTTGCAAGTCGCAACGTAAAGGTCGAAGGTCACACCGATACTGTGCCTTTATCACAAAATGCTTTATATCCATCAAACTGGGAACTTTCAACAGCACGTTCAGCCAGCGTTATTCGGTTTCTTCTTACAAAAAATGTCTTATCAAACCGTTTTGTGGCCATTGGTTATGCAGATACTCGCCTCAAAGAAAAGGAAAATTCTGCAAGACGAGGATTACCGGTAAATCGAAGAGTCAGTTTACTGATAAATTAAACTTAAAAATAAGCTAATCGGACTTCAAAAGAATAAAGACATGTTTCCCTTGTTCAGGTTTTTTCCCTGAAAGTTTCAAACCCGAATCGAGAAAGTAAGCCAAAATAAATAATGCGACATCTTCTGACGCAGCTTGCCATTGCAGCCAGCTTAACGGATTGCCCAATTGTGCTTTTCGCTTTCCAGGTTCATTCGTAATACCAATTTCCCAATCCGAATATTTTTTATTTATTGTCGATTCAACTTCTGAGATAATAATTGCTTTAGAGGACATTTCTTCAACAAGGTTAGGATGCGAGGTTGTGAGGTTTTGCGACTATACAACAAAACAAGCGAGTTAAAACAGTATTTATGTGCAAAAGTGTATTTATGAGCAAATTATTGCTAACTATTCGAAAACAACTACACCAAGTTGTTGATTTATATAGAATTAGGTGTGATTAAATATAGATTACTCAAGCCTAATAGTCAACTAAAAAGTTTAAAACTACAAACACAATAAAATGTTGGGTTTCACAAAACTTAATCAATGTTAATTTAAATTAATTGCAAAAATACGACCCGTCTTGCAGCCGATAGAATTATATAACATCTGGTATAAAAGTGAGGAATTATTTTCATTTTAAAACACCACATATAAAACATTAATTACTGAATAACATAAGGTTACGGAGTTGTAATGAAACAAAAAAAGACTTTTAGGAAAAGTATTCTTCTAGGAATTGCACTCATGAGTCTTTCTGCGGCAGCATTTACATTTTTCCAGCCAGATCTTGAACCAATCGAAATAAATACTCCGCTGGTGGATGAAAGTTACGACGTTAAAATCTTAAGGGATACATGGGGTGTGCCACATATTTTTGGTGTGTCAGACCCTGATGTCTCTTATGGCTTAGGTTATGCCCATTCACAGGACGATTTTAAGACGATTCAAAATGCCATTTTAGGCGCCAGGGGAAATTTAGCAGCCGCTCTTGGAAAGAAATTTGCGCCGGTAGATTACCTGGTGCATCTACTACGAATTTGGGATGTTGTCAACGATAATTTCGATACAAACATTTCACCGGATATAAAAGCCGTATGTGCAGCTTACGCCGAAGGCATCAACCATTATGCAAAGTTACACCCCAAAGTGGTTTATTCAGGTTTTTTGCCTGTAACAGCAAAAGACATAGTTGCCGGCTTTGTGCTAAAAGTGCCGTTCTTTTTTGGCATTCATCGAAGAATTAGAGAACTTTATAAAGAAGAAAGAAGACGTACTGTTTCGGAAAAGGCTGTTGTAAAATACGACATTAAACACTCGGGGTGGGAAGATTACTATGGCTCAAATGGTTTCGCAGTTAGCCCGGCACGCAGCGCTGACGGCGAAACTTTTCTTGCGGTAAATTCGCATCAGCCCTGGGAAGGGCCATTCACATGGTACGAAGTTAATTTGCACAGCCAGCAAGGCTGGGACATTACCGGCGGGACATTCCCGACTTCTCCCGTGGTAATGAACGGCCACAATAAAAAATTGGGTTGGGTTCACACCGTGAACAAGCCCGATCTCGTGGATACCTATGTCCTGGAAATAAACCCTGAAAATGAAAACCAATACAAATTTGATGGCGAATGGATGGAACTCGAAATAAGGCCGGCGCCGCTCAAAATAAAATTTCTCGATACCGTATCGTGGACTTTTGAACGTGAGGCGCTTTGGTCGGTTTACGGGCCTGTGGTTCGCCGACCGCACGGTACTTATGCCCTGCGTTACCCCGGCATGAATGAAGTACGCCACCTTGAACAATGGTTTCGTATGAACAAAGCCCGAAATTTTCAGGAATGGGAAAGCGCCATGAAAATGATGGCCATACCCAAATTCAATTGCGTCTACGCTGATTATCAAGGCAATATTTTTTATCTTTATAATGCCAAAATTCCAGTTCGGGCAGAAGGCTACGACTGGCGGCAATATTTGCCCGGCAATACATCCGAAACTTTGTGGTCTGAATTTGTACCGTATGAAGACTTGCCAAAAGTTTTTAATCCGGCGTCAGGGTTTGTGCAAAGCTGTAATAACACGCCTTTCAGAACCACAACCGGCGATGATAACCCGATTAAGGCAAACTATTCTCCGACCATGGGCATCGAAAACAGAATGACCAATCGAGCTCATCGGGCACTTGAACTTTTTGGGAATGACCCATTTATTTCTGAAGAAGAATTTTATAAATATAAATTTGACAATACTTATTCACAAAATTCAGTTGTGGTTGAAATGATTCGTCGCGCCTTAACAGTTCCGGTTCCGAAAGATGATAAAATCGCCCAAAAAGCAGTTGAGATTCTCAAAGCATGGGACTTTAAAGCTAATGCTGAAAACACCAGAACTGCCCTGGTTATTTTAACTTTTCAACCCTTCGTCAAGAAAAAAAAATGGGATACGGAGGCATCTGTTTTATTTGAAGCCTTAGTTACAACCGCCGCTGAATTAAAGCAAAACTTTGGTAGGATTGATGTACCCTGGCGCCAGGTCAACCGCCTCATCCGAGGTGATCTGGATGTTGGTATGGCCGGCGGGCCGGATGCATTACATGCCGTTTACGGTGAGAAAAAGAAGGACGGACGCCTGCGAGGGTTTCTTGGTGACTGCTACTCTGTGATGGCAACCTGGGATAAAAATGGCAAAGTTCGCTCGCAAAGCATCCATCAGTACGGTTCCGCCACACAGGATAAATCTTCTCCACATTATAATGATCAGGCTAAACTTTTTGCCGGGCGTAAATTTAAGCCGGTCTGGTTTGATGAAAAAGATGTTCGGGCAAATTTAGCGCAAGAATATAAACCGGGGGAAGAATTAAGAAACTAGAGTTTGCCCAAATTCCGGGATCTTAAATTACAGATCCCGGAATGTTCACTTTATGTCCCATTTCGTACAAGCCTGCTATTTCTACAGAAAAATTAGTTGTAAATTGAACCTCTTGTATTTACATTAAAACCAGAAATCGTGTTGGCATAACATTTGCAATTTCTTAAAAATGTTAACTAAAAAAGTAAGGGAGGCTTTCCAAATGAAACAGTATTTTTTCACACTTTTATTACTTCTCGGTTTCGGCTTAATGAGTTGCTCATCAATTTCAGTGCGTACAGATTACGACCGGGATGTCAGTTTTACAAAATATCAAACCTTTAAATGGATGCCGAACCCAAAGAAAAAACGGGGCAAAGTTCCACCCAATTCTTTACTTGACAAAAGAATTCGTATAGCGGTAGAAACTGAGATGGAGGCCAAAGGTTATCGTTTCATAAAAGAGGGTAAGCCCGATGCTCTTATTGCCTACCATGTGGGCGTTCAAAACAAGGTCGATATTAATAGATATGGTTACGGCTATGGCTATTGGGGCAGGCGTACCCATGTTCGCCGATACAAGGAAGGCAGTATTATTATAGACGTGGTCGATCCTGAAATAAAACAAATGGTTTGGCGCGGCGCAGCACAGGGCATCGTTGGCCACCCTGACGGTGATCCGGAAAAAATTCAGGAAGCAATCTTCAAAATTTTTGAAAAATATCCACCGAGTTAACAACTGGAGTTCGGCTCGTAGTTCAAGCTTTAGCTTGCCTGGCACCACCGCCTGAAGGCTGAACTACGAGCCTATGCGCTGGGCAAAAAAGACCGTAAAAATATTGACCTCAATAAACCTGCACTGGGTGTTGAAATATTTCCCATTACTCCAGTAACCCCTTTTCAGTAAATCACCCACTTGTAAACTTAATTAGCACAAAAATTAAAACTTGTATTCTCAGATTTCATTTACTATATTTGGTGAACATTATTTCACTTTGTGTAAAAATGGCCACCTATACTCATTTACATTCTCACAGTAATTACAGTCTCCTCGATGGCGCAATATCTATTCGCCAACTTGTTGAACGAACACGAAAACTCGGCATGCAGGCAATCGCCCTAACCGACCATAACGGTCTTTACGGGGCGATTGAATTTTATCAACTCTGCAAAGAAAATGATCTCAAGCCGATTATAGGGGCGCAAGTTACGCTGGAAGATAGCTCTTCTTTGGTGCTTTTAGCAAAAAACTTAGAAGGCTATCGTAACCTTTGCCGCATTATCACCGCCGCACATTTACGGGGCGGGCATTTAAATTTTCAAGGTAGAATTGAAGATATTGTTAAATATAAGGATGGCCTGCTTATACTTTCCGGTGGAAAAAATGGACAGATTTCCCGGCTTGTTTTAAATAGAAATATGGGCGAGGCCACCGCACATTGCGGCTGGATGCAGCAAAAATTTGGCGATAACTTCTATCTTGAGCTGCAACGTTTTGTCCCATGGGATGATTTCCTGAACGACCGCCTGGTCGAAATTGCACGGAAATACGACGTGCCGGTCGTAGCAACAAACGATGTCCATTTTCTTGAGCCGGAAGATTTAGCTGTACGAAAAGTTTTACACGCCATTGCGCAAAACACAGTGAAAGAACGGGTGCGAACCGCAGGTCATAAAGAGCAATTCCTGAAAGCGCCCTGGCAGATGCAGCAGCTCTTTTCCAAGTTTCCTGATGCACTGGAAAATACACAAAAAATTGCTGATGCCTGCAACCTCGAATTTCAACTTGGGAAACCGGTTTTCCCGGTAATGGAAATACCCAATAACAAAACACCCTACACTCATCTTCGGGAACTGTGCCTTAAAGGTGCAGCAATTTGCTACACCCCATTGACGGAAAAAGTAAAACAACGTATCGATTACGAATTGAAAACCATCAACAATTTGGGCTTCACCGATTATTTTCTAATCGTCAAAGACATCGTCGATTTTTGTCGTAGAGAATTCATCCCTTGCGTTGGGCGCGGATCCGCAGCGGACAGCATCGTCTCCTACGTGCTCGGTATCACCTTTGCCGACCCGATTCATTTCAATTTATATTTCGAGCGTTTTCTCAATCCCGAGCGTACTGATGCCCCGGACATTGATCTTGATATTTGCTGGAAAAATCGTGACAAAGTTCTGGACTATGTTTACAAACGCTTTGGTAAGGATAAAACCGCGATGATTTGCACCTACAACACATTTCAAAGCCGGGCGGCGGTGCGTGATGTGGCAAAAACTTTCGGCCTAACCGAAGAAGAAATCGGCGAACTGACGTGCGAATTCCCATACATGGCAAAAATTACAGGGCTGGACAAAAATCTCAAAACCATACCACAGCTTAAAAGCGGCAAAAAAATAGACCGAACCTTCCGGGAAATTCTAAAAATGTGCCATCGCCTGGCGGGGGTTCCTCGGCATTTATCCATTCATGCCGGCGGCGTTATCATTGCGCCCTGCAGTTTAACAGACTACACCCCGCTGGAAGTGGCCGGCAAAGGCATTGTGATTTCACAGTATGACA
Organism: Candidatus Zhuqueibacterota bacterium; assembly: GCA_029262035.1. Lineage (GTDB taxonomy): Bacteria > Zhuqueibacterota > Zhuqueibacteria > Oceanimicrobiales > Oceanimicrobiaceae > JAJDAE01. The sequence goes on along the minus strand of JAJDAE010000165.1, from coordinate 4,665 downwards.
TGCACGCCATCGAACGACTTGGCCTGGTAAAAATGGACTTACTCGGTGTGCGCTCGTTGAGCATTATTACAGATTGCGTGGAGTTGGCGAAGCAATCACGTTATGGTCAGCGTTCTTCTCAGGAAAAAGAAAATTACCGCATGTTGCAAACGCCGAAAAATCTTTGCAATAAAAAACTCAATCTTGAACTATTGCTTGAAGTGCCCGATTGGAATGAGGCAGCCCCAAAAGATGAATTTAAATTACAGACAGTTCTCAAAGAGCCTAAAGCGACTTATTCATCTGACAAAAAATTCGACGATGCCAAATTCGACTTCCTAAAGAAAACCGAAAAATCTTCTGCGCTGGATATGCAGGTCATCCCCAAAAATGACGCAAAAACCATAGCGATGATTAAATCAGGGCAAACGTTAGGCTGCTTTCAACTGGAAAGCCCGCTCGTGCGCAGTGTGCTGCGTAAAATGCAAACCGATAGTGTGGAAGACACGGTGGTCGCTGTGGCGCTAATTCGTCCGGGCGTTGGCGATACCGGCCTGAAAGATGAGTATATTCTTCGGAGGGGCGGCATTCACTCTGTGCCTTACACCCACCCAATTCTTGAACCGGTTTTGAACGAAACCTACGGGCTGACTATTTACCAGGAGCAAGTGCTGCTTATCGCTCAGCAGGTTGCCGGATTTTCGCTGGCGCAGGGTGATATATTACGCCGCGCCATGACCAAAGACCGCAACCCTGAACTGATGCAGTCCCTGCACGACCAATTTATTACAGGCGCACAGAAAAAAGGCCTGAGCCTTGAAAAAGCTATGGAGGTCTGGAATTTTTTACAACGGTTCACTGGTTTTGGCTTCAACAAAGCGCATGCCGCCACTTACGGCATTCTGGCATTTCAAACAGCATTTTTAAAATGCTATTTTCCGGTTGAACACATGACGGCAGTCCTGAATAACCACGGCGGTTTTTACAGTACTGCGGTTTATATTGAAGAGTGCCGCCGCCTTGATTTGGGTAACGGGCAAAAGGGTATTCCGCTTTTACCGCCTGATGTTAATTTTTCTGATACTCTTTTTACCAAAGAAGGGGATGCCATCCGCGTTGGTTTGTCTCCTGTCTTTGAGTTGACGGAGAAGACTAAAGTCAGGATTGTCCGGGAACGCCAAAAACGGCCATTCACCGATATTTACAATTTCCTGCAACGGACTCACGCCGGAGAAAAAGAGGCCGAAAACCTGATTCGCTGCGGGGCGTTACGTTCACTTGAGAAGAGCGAGCCTCTGCTGCTAATGAAAGCCCAGAGCTACTTCAAAAATAAACGCAGCAAAAGCAAGGCTGAGTACTTGACGGCAGGAATTTTCCCCGTACCGTATCCGCGAGCGCTCCGAATTCTCACCGAACTGGAACTGCTGGGTTTCGGGGTTACTGCCCATCCGCTTGCACTTTACGATGGCTTGATTCCGTGGGAAAACATGATATCCTCCCTGGAACTTGAGCGCCACAAAAATCGAAAAGTACAATTTACCGGCTGGTACGTAACCTCCCGGCTGCAGGAAACCGTCACCGGAAAGTATATGAAATTTCTATCGCTCGAAGATAAATACGGCATTTGTGAAATCATCTTTTTCCCGGAAGTGTATGAAAAATTTGCAGATGTAATCCGTGGGCATGGGCCATTCACCGTGGTGGGCAAAGTACAATCCAGAATAAAAGGAGAAGCCAATTTGATCGCTGAAAAAGTCATCCGCTGGAAAAAACCGAAAGAGGTAGTCGACAAGCATTTGCAACGCCCACAATTGGATATGTTTGGCAATGCAACCTGATTATCAACTAAATTAAATCTTTCAAATCATCAAGCTTTTTTCCTTGCTTTGGAATATGACAATGTTTATTTTTCGCCCACTCATTTATTTTCCTAATATTGCACCCAAGGAGAGGGGATATATGATTTATTGTCCAAATTGTGCAACCCGCCTCGATAAAACAGTCGACGTTTGTCCATATTGCAAAAAAGTTCTTGATATCAAAGTAATTCGGGAGCTGTTCACCACGAAAGGTTCAAGCCGGTTTCGCCGCAGTGTGATGAGCAAAATTTGGTTTAAAGAGCATGGGCATATAATTATTCCAATTATTATGATTGTCGTTGGTTTGGCAATCGGCACAGCGGTTTCGTTCGGTTATGCCAATGTTCAGTTTCGAAGTGAGGCACTTGGGTTTGAAACGCAGCTCGCTGAACTACAAATCACCATCGAGCAAAACAAGTCAACCGCTGACGATATTCGCTCTGAAATGAACCAACAATTAATTTCCAAGGAAAAAGTTATTACTATTCTGACCGAACAGAAAAAACTCCTTGGACAGATAATTAGTTTTACAAATCGACTTTCCCGAAACAGCACAGTGCAGCCGGACTCAACTTCCGAGGCCGATTATTATTCAAGAAATGTACGCTACGTTATTTCTCAGTTTGAGAAACAGGCAGAAGAATTAGACCAACTGGGTATTACCACAGTAAAACCCAGCACATTAAAACCGGTTCCTCAACTTCTCGAGTAAAAGGAGCTTGCATGGCGACCAAAATCAAATCCCCAACAATAATAAAAGCGGCAGGCAATAAACCCAAAATCATCAAAGAATTGATAGGGCGCGTTAATTCGAAATCAGAAAACCTAAGCATTGCACATATGCAAAGCCCCGGCGGTTGGGTTGAACCTGGCCAAACTCCTGAGTTTGAAGAATACACTTTGGTTTTGAGTGGTATGCTCAAAGTGGCAACAAAAACAGAGACTCTGGAAATTCGTAAAGGGGAAGCCGTAATTATAAAACCTGGCGAGTGGGTGCAATACAGCACACCCGAACCTCAAGGCGCAGAATATATCGCAGTTTGTCTACCTGCCTTTTCAATGGAAACTGTTCATCGTGATGATGATTGAGGCTGTTTTGCCCCGGGCTTCCAATCATCAAAAAAAAGATTGCCTTTTTTAGAAAAGTTACTTTTGATGATTGACAAAACGACCGATGCTTATTACAGTTGATGGCTCAATTATATTCTAAAAAATTGTGAGGTGCCAATGTCTGTAATAATTCTTGCTGTTATTATGCTCGTTATGATCGATCTTTTTTCTTCCAAGGTTTTCAAGAAAAAATCACATTAGCGGCTTTTAAGCAACTAACTGAGCCTCTCGTAAATGTTTTTTATAAGTAAATCATAAAAAACTCAAGCTCATTTCACTCATACCTCAACGATTTAACAGGATTTGCTAAAGCAGCTTTTATTGTTTGTAACCCCACCGTCAAAATTGCAATACAAAAAGCAGTTAGTCCTGCCGCAAAAAAAACTAACCAATCTAAATCAACCCGATAGGCGAAATCCTGTAACCATTTATTCATCGCATAATAAGCGGCCGGCCATGCTAAAAAGTTTGCAGCTAAAACCAAAATCAAAAAATCCTTAATCAGCAGAAATACAATTTTCACACTTGATGCCCCTAAAACTTTGCGAACGCCAATTTCTTTTTTTCTCTGTTCTGTACTGAAGGAACTAAGAGCAATTAATCCCAGACAGGAAATAAAGATTGCAAGAAGTGCAAAATATTTGAAAACCTGACCAAGCTTTTGATCGGTTTCATAAAGTTTGTAGTAGTTTGTATCCAAAAAAACATAATCCATTGGAAAGTCCGGATCGTATGCACTCCATTGCCTTTCCAGAAACCTGATAGTTTCCGGAATCTGATTTGTTGCAAGTTTCAAAAACATTTTGCCGCCGAGCTTTTCGGACAAAAGAACTACGGTTGGTTCAATTTCATGATGCAGCGAGCCAATGTGAAAATTATTCACAACGCCAATGACCAAAAGATCATCTTCGGAGCCAACAAATCTCACTTTTTTACCAACCGGATTTTGCCAGTTAAATTTCTTGACAGCAGCTTCGTTTACCATAACCGCCTGGGTTGCATCGGTAGTCATGGTTCGATCGAAACTTCTACCGGCTGTTAATTGCATTTGCATCAAATCGATAAAGTCATGATCGATTTGCATAAATTGAAACGTTTGCTGCTGCATCTCACCGCTGGCATTCTCAATTTCCATTGCCGTGTGATTTAAATCCTTACCTGGCAAATCGTAAGAAGTTGCCGCAGCCAAAATATTAGAGTTTTGCAAAAGCTGTGATTTTATAGCAGGAATTTGTGAGGGCTGGATATTATCTCGAATGGTGATGATTAAAATATTATCTTTATCGAAACCCAACTCCTTTGAGCGGGCATAGTTAAGCTGGTCATAAACAATGCCGGTTCCCGACACAATCATAATTGAAATGGCAAATTGCACTACCACCAAAAACTTGCGTAATCCGGATCTTCTTGAAGAAGCAGATGTCTGATCTTTCAAAACTTCAACCGGAACAAATGAGGAAAGAAAAAATGCAGGGTAAATACCAGCAATCAGGCTCACGACCAAACCGATAAAGAGTAGTCCGGGGATTATCCAAACATTTGTAATCCAATTCAGCGACAATGATTTCCCGACAAAGTCATTGAATGAAGGTAAAATAAAATATAGAAATCCGATCGCAATGAGGATTGAAACCGCAGTGAGTATAATAGATTCACTAAGAAATTGTCGCCGCAGCATGTCCTTAGTCGCTCCGAAAGTTTTCCGGATGCCGACTTC
>JAJDAE010000164.1 GCA_029262035.1 Candidatus Zhuqueibacterota bacterium | reverse complement strand
TATTGAAGGTGAAAACCTACGGCACAATTAACCCGGAAACTGGCGAATATGGGCTGAGAAACGAAGGGTTTCGCGCTTGGGATTCTGAAACTGAAAAAATTCTGTTCTGGGAATTTGATATTTTCGGCGGCATTACTTCCGGCGAATGTGTTCTTGAAAATGGAGCCTATCACTTCGAATATTTCTATAAAATTAATGACGAAGTTAGGAAAATGAGGGATTCGTGGACTCCTGTTGATGAAAATTCCTACAAGTATGAAGTGGTTATGCGGGAAGGTGGCGAGTGGTCTAAGGTGCTGCTTTCTGAAATAATGAAGCGGCAGTCTGAATGATTTCATTTCGCAGTTTTAAATTGTATATTCCATGATCATTTTAGGATTTTAACAGGAGTAACAATGCAAAATCTTTCCTCACTGGAACTTTTCGGCTATTTCGCATCAGTCTTGATCGTTATTTCGCTGATGATGAAATCGCTGGTCAAATTACGCTGGATTAATTTGTTCGGCGCCGGCAGCATGGCTGTTTATGGTTTGTTGATCAAAGCCTATCCCGTGGCCATTTTGAACGGCCTTATCGTCGGAATCGATATTTTCTATTTGTATCAAATGTTTTCTGCCAAAGATTTTTTTGAAATCCTGGAAATTAAAAAAGACTCCAAATACCTTGCGCATTTTCTATCTTTTTATTGGGATGAAATCATTAAATTTTTACCGGATTTTAAATTTAGAGTTGAGGAAAACCAGACTGTCTGTTTGGTTTTGAGAAATCTCGTACCGGCCGGACTTTTTATTTCGACTCCCCATGAAAATAATTCACTGTTAATTAAACTCGACTTTGTTATTCCCGGCTATCGTGATTTTCGAATAGGCAAATTCATCTTTGCCGACAAATCGAAATTTTTTGAAAATGTGACTGCGGAATATATTTATTCCGTTCCGGGAACGCCAATGCATGAAGGGTATTTACGGCGTATGGGGTTTAAGCCAATTAATAAAGGAAAAGAAAAGTTGTATTGCAGGCCTGGCGGTAAATCTTAAAACCGCTATAATGATTTATTAGAAGACTCAACTCTTCTTTTAATTGCTGTTAAAATGGCAGGCAGGTCTCGTTTTTGAATATGGCGGGTAACAAATCTGGGTGCAAAAAAATCCGGTTTTACTTCGGCTTTGAAGGTAACAAATGTTCCTTGTGCTTTTTGAGAATATTCAAATGTCCAGGCTCCTTTATAAACCTTGAAGTCACCGCTGATTTGTTCAAATTTAATACGTTTTAGATATTCTTCTGTTACTTTCAATTTTACATAGGACGTTTTTTTAAACACCAGTACCCCGGTTCTTCCTGTCTGAGTAATTGTTTTTTCATCACCCTTTTCTTCAAGTAAATTGCTCATTGTCATGTGAGGAATGAAATTTTTGAGATTTTCATAATCAGTCAGAACCGTCCACACTTTTGCAGGTTGAGAACCAATGTAAATTTTTCCTGTAACGCCAATTACTTTGTTCTCTAAATTTGAGAGCGTTACAATTATATTTCCATTAATTAGTTTCTGTTTCTCCGAAGATAATGTGTCGGCAGATGTTTTGACCGTGGATAGCACCATTACCGGATAAAGAAATAAGGAAAGTGAAATTAAAAGAGTTTTTGTAATCATTGATTTTTGTTAGTGATTGAACTTCTTAAGTTTAATAACACCTAAATTGAGCGATTTAGCCTGAAACTAATTTACTGCTGGGTACCAGGTACGTAGTACACGCTTTAGCGTGTTCCCAACCACCCCAGGCAAGCTGAAGCTTGTACTACAAACCTCACCCCCAGGAGAATCGCTCAATTTAGGTAACACTAACATTGGGAGAAATATTGCTAAAATTATTGTACCATCACTGTTTTTTCAGAAGTCGCCATGTCGAAAATTATGAGATCATCGATTAGTTCATCCATTTGGATGGCGCGTAACAGGTAAGGCGGGAAAGTGCGGAAACGCAGCCGGACGAAAATTTGTAGTCCGCCCGTGGCTTCCGGCGCTGTTATTTCATACGAAGCAGTTTTAGAACCAAAAGGTGGAATGGTATTGTTTTCGACGCGATCGGCTTCCCAGAAAAATAAAGTTTCTTCGCTGCCGGTAAAGGCTTTGCCATGAAATAAGGCTAGGTCAGAGTCTTTTGGGATAGTGCCATTTTTAACAAATTCACTTCTTGCAGTCAGTAAATCGCCGTTGCTATCAAGCAGGCCGCTGCTGTAAATAGTTTCCTGGGCTTCATTTTTTACCACGATTTCCAGCCACATCTGGCGTTCAAAGGTAGCTCCGGAGGGCACACTATGTCCGGTTTTATCATTTACAATTTCAATTTCGAGTTGAAAAACCTCGCTGCCGGAAACAGTACCCGGTACGGTCACATTCATTGTCACTGCATTTTTGAGCAAAGCATCTACCTGGGTAATGGTTTCAGCGCGGCCCGGGAAATCCACCAGTGGTATATCCACACCAAGAAAAGTGTGTCGATGCAATTGGCGAACCGGCGCGTCGGGTGCTGCTTGTCCGGTATACGCCGGCATGTGGCAGGCCTGGCATTCCACGCTGTTGGCTGCGTAGGGGCTGTTATCCCATTCCAGCGAAGTAAACTCAACCTGAAGATCGTTTGGGCTGAATACATCGTGGCAGGGCGTGCAGATAAATGAAACGGGGTAACGGCGATCAAATTTTGAGGCATGAAAACTGTTCTCAATCGGATCGGGTATGCTGCCTTGCTTCACGCCATCCATCCGGAATGTCTTGATGGCTTTGCCGCGTTCGAAGGTTTCAATGCTGTGGCAAACATCGCATTGGATCGCGTTTCTTGCTTTGACAGATAGATTTTCTGGGTTAAACCCCGGCTCGGTTTCAAGTAACATGCTGCCCACCGGGCTGTGGCATTTTATGCAAAACTGGTCGAGTTCATTGTTGGAGCGCTGCTGGCCAATTTCATTTAACCGAAAAAAAATGGGATCGGTGAAGGCATAAGCATGGGTGGAAGTACGCCATTCCTTGTAGTGATTCGGGTGACAGGGTTCACACACCTCCGGGTTATTGAAAGCCTTGGCAATGACTGCCAGCGAATCCAGCGGCATATCTTTCGGGCCGGTTGCGGTGTGCTCACAAGCGGAGAGAGCGAGTACGAGTAGAAGAACTGTAGAGATTTTAACGAAAGCAGTGTCCATTGGTATTCTGAATCCATTTAACCGTTAGTAACCCGGGTTCTACGCAGGCACGGCTGGAAGCTGTGTTACTTTTTCATTCCAGCGCAATGAACTTAAAATTGATTAATTGCCATGCCCGAACCAAAATTTTCGATTTCAATGATTTTTTCAATCTGATTAGAAACAGTGTTGACGACCACAACAGTACCGATGTTTGCGTTGTCGCCAAAATCAAAACGCGGCTGGTAGGCGCCATTTATATTCTGGCTGGAAACAAAAATATACTGGCTATTCTCGCTGACGGCAATGCCGTGCGGTCGTGAGATACCATCCCGGCCGCTGCCACCGCCAATTACTAAAACCTCACCGCTTGCGGCAATTATTGCTGAGATCGTATTAGCGCCCTGATTGCCGACATAAACCTTGGTACCATCCGGAGTATACGTTGGGTGCCACGGGTTGGCATTTACCGCAATCGTATTTGCGATGGTGCGATTATTCGGATCGCTGACATCAACAACAAACATCTCACCGGAAAGCTGCGCTGAGATAAACAGCGTTTGGTCATCCGGAGAAACCGTGAGTTGGATGGGGCCTTTTGAACTACCGAGACTTAGGAAATCGTCTGCGGCCTCATTTGTTGCTGCGTTAATTGGAATAAGCTGGTGTCCCGACAAACTGGCGGTGTAGACCCAATCCCCGCTATGATCCACAGCCATAGCATGCGGCGCCGGGTTGACTGGGATGTCATTTTGGACGGTCATGGTTGTGCGATCAATAACGCCGATAAGTGGGATATCGCCGCCGGCCACTGCCGGAAAATGCGAAACATAGAGCAGTCCGTTGGTCGGGTGTGCTGCCAGCAGCGCCGGAATCGGCATCTGGGCTGAATCTATGAATTCATTATCGCGGTTAAATTTAAGTACCTTGCTTTCGTTGATCAAACTGACGTACCAGAAAGAGCCATCCGGCTCAACCGCGATGTGGTGTGGGTTGGCATTTGGTAATGCTGCCAGTCCGAGCTCCAGCAATTTGATGGTTCGGATCACCACTTTGGCATTGATGTCGATCACAGAAATCATGGTCTCAGCCTGATTGCAGACGTAGAGCAGGTCAGTAGAATCTTCATACGGCACTTCGCCTGCATCATTTTTTGCACCTGCTTGAATCCAGCGTTTGAGCAGACCGAATTTATCGTCGCTCAGCTTGCCGTCGTAGTCTAGTTTTGTGGTCAGTTCAATTAACAGGCTGTTTGTGGTATCAAACGGAATGACCGCCTCTCCGCGTGCCCAGCCCTTAATTAAATTATCCCACGAATCCATTTGCAGGCCTTCCGGGAAAATATTGTTGCGCTCAAGAATGCCAGTGTATTCGTTTAATATTTTTTGTACGTGCTCAGTGTAACTAATGTCTGTAACATCGCCATAATCGATTGGATTGTCTTTGCCACAGCTTAAAAATAAAAGTAGCGAAAAAACGGGAAGTGTAAAAAAAATACGAAGCATAAAAAACCTATAATGATTGAGTTAAGTTTGATAAAAAGATAGTTACAAATTCGATGGTGCTGATAGTATATGGAATACAATAATCGGGTTACTGTATTCCCATATTAAAATAGTAAGTGCCTTTCCAAGTGATGACTTTGCAGCGGTTTCTCAAACTTCTTACATTACGAAACTTGGTGAGACCTTTTTTGATAATCAAAATAGAATCTTTTCCTTGACCCGCAAGGGAAAAGTCATTAAATAAAGAGCAATATGAAAAAAATGATACCATCAAAAATTCTTTGTATTTGCGGCATTGGCCTTTTGGGGCTTTCAGTGTATGCCCAGGATGTTGATCTCCAACGAAAAATTTTACCATTCCCGGTTTTACAGCAAGACGCCAGCCCGATAGAATTTCCTTTCCTTGGCGGATTTAATGCCCCCAAAATACAATTTGCCGATATCAACGCTGATAGCTTCCCTGATTTATTTGTCCAGGAGGAAATCGGTACATTCAACCAGCCGGGTCGGCTGATATTTTTTCAAAACAATGCGAATTTGAATAAAGTTGAATTTACCTGGCAGACCGACTGGTACATGGAAATTGATATTGGCAACTGGTTCAAATTTGTCGATTTCGATGGGGATGGCGATCTTGATCTTTTCACTGAAAGCAAATTCTCGCTAATGAAATACTACAGCAATGAAGGCACAGCCGAAAACGCCGACTTTGTCCTGCAGGCCGACTCGTTGCGGGATATTCAGGACGAATTTATTTTTTTCGATTCCGGTAGTTTACCGGAAATGGTTGATATTGATTGCGACGGCGATATCGACTTGCTCGTGGGACGCTCCGCGCAGGGTACAATTTCTCTATATGAAAACAACGGATTCTTGATCGGAAACATACCACAATTTGAGAATGTGCCCGGCAATTTTCAAAACATCTCAATCATCGGAGAGGGCGGCCTCAATACCAATAAAATTAATTCAGCGCCAAATGCAGATTTTCATGGCACCAATGGTCTCAGCATAGTCGATATCGACAGCGATAACGACCCGGATATTTTTTGGGGAGATGCGAATGAACCCAGCCTGGTATTCCTGAAAAATTCCGGCACGTGCCGGACACCGGATATTGATATTTTTGCCCGGCAATACCCGCCGGCTGCTCCCTTGGAGTCGGGTGGATTCAATGTACCCCGCTTTGCCGACATCGACCGTGATGGGGATTTGGATATGTTTGTTTCGATTCTCGGCGGCTTTTTTTCAACCACCCGCGCATTATCGGAAAATTTGTATTTTTATGAAAATACAAACTCTGCGCTCACACCGGAATTTCAATTAAAAAGCCGACAGTTTATTTCAACCATTGATCTTGGTTCGAACAGCGCTCCGGCTTTTGTAGATATCGATGGCGATGGCGATCAGGATCTTTTTGTAGGCAATGAGCTTGAGCCGGGAAGTTCAGGTGCAACTCAATCCGGTCAACTGTATTTTTACGAAAATAGCGGTTCAGCACAATCGCCGCAGTTCAGCTTAAAAACAGACAATTTTGCCGACCTTGCAATCGGGTTCAATTATGCGTCGGTTTTTGTGGATATTGATTCCGATCTGGACTTCGATTTATTTATTGGCGAGAAAGACGGCAAGCTAAGCTTTTTGGAAAACAGCGGTTCACCACAGTCACCGCAATTTGTTTCGGTTGTTGAAAATTACGCGGGCATTGACGTGGGCACTTTTAACACCCCCGCATTTTTCGATTACGATGGCGATGGTGACTTCGATCTGTTTATGGGTAGATTTCTTGGCCA
>JAJDAE010000163.1 GCA_029262035.1 Candidatus Zhuqueibacterota bacterium | reverse complement strand
GGCAAGCTGGTGATGAAAGTTGAAGTGAAGCGGCCCAGAAGAGTATGGCTTCCCGTTAGCATGAATGGCGTGGCAAACTACTGCGAATTTCGAGGGATGTTGATGAAGTCCTACATCTACTTTAAAGGGAAGCTTGGGTTTTCCCTATTCAAAAAAGACATCGCAAAGCTGACCATAGGCAGCCACCCACGCATTCAACTATTGAATGACCTTGAGATTAGCTCAAAACCTCTTTTCTCCTGCTTCTTCCCCGAAACCAATGGCGTGTTGGACGACCATTTCGAAAGCTGGTTTTTACATTATGATCAAGCGCCTGAAAAAGAGCCTGAAGGCATGGAAAGCGTTGAACAGCTTGGCTTGAGTGAGGAATGGCTGGACCCGCCAAATGCAAAAAAATGATGTCAAAAGTATAAAATTTTGGGTGTACAATCAGTTGGTTATTTTGTGAGGGCAAAAGGAAAATATGAATAAGAAAAAAATAGCGCTCATCCTGCTTTACACTGTTTCCGGCACAATCATACTTTTTGGGTTGATGTGGCTATTTGCTACCAAACTTTTGTATTATCAACAAACATTTTTGGGAATATCGTATGAAGAAGTAGCCCCCAAAGTAGCGGATCTTTTTCTCATTCTTTACAAATCTATCGGTGCCAATTATCTTGTGGTAGGCGTTACACTCGCGTTGTTGACCAGAGGGCCATTCAGTAAAGGTGATGTCTGGGCCAGAAGAATAATTTTAATTATGATATTGATGTTTGCCGTGCCTTTCACCTTTGGGGCTCTCAAGGTTGGGTCTCCTACGTTTTGGGTGCCCATCGTGATGGTCGTTGTCGTTAGTCTGGCATTGTTTATTTCAAAATCAACAAACGGCAGTCAATAAATGAAGAAAATTGGAATAGATGTTATAATGTATCTTGAAGAATCAATTTATGACGAAGTCTAATTCCGTACCGCACGGAGCGCCTCCTGAAGGCTACATCGGTCCAAAACGCTCGTTAATCCTGGCTGGCGGCGGCATGCGCCTGTCTTACCAGGCCGGGGCTTTACGAGCCTTACTGGAGGAAGAGCTAAGTTTTTCACATATAGACAGCACCTCCGGGGGTTCAATCAACCTTGCCATGCTGTTATCCGGGTTGTCGCCGAGCCAAATGTGTGATAATTGGCGTTCTTTAAATCCCAAGGATTTTGTTTCGCTGATGCCGCTTATCGATTATCTCAAACTCAATGATATTCAGGCAATGGGAGATGCAGGCAATATTATTGATAAGGTGTTTCCACATCTTGGTATTGATTTTGAGAAAATTAATGCTGTTGAAGGAATAGAGGGTACCTTCAATATTTGTAACTACACACGAAAAGTCAATGAGGTCATCTCACATAAAGAGGTTAACCTTGATTTTCTTGTTGCCGGGATGTCTTTACCTGCCGTTTTGCCGCCTGTCCAAATAGGCAATGAGCTATATCACGATTCTGCATTTATGAGAGATGCTAATCTTATGGAGGCCGTAAGGCGGGGCGCAGAAGAAATCTGGCTAATCTGGGTTCTGGGCAATACCAACGAATACAAAGGTGGTTTTCTGGGTTTATACGTGAACATGCTGGAGGTGAGCGCCAACGGGGCATTGCATCAGGAGTTCGAGCAAATCAATGAAATAAATGAGCGGATTTTAAAGGGAGATTCTGTGTATGGGCAAACGCAGCCTATTAAACTCCACTTGATTAAACCGGAATACCCTCTTCCTCTCGATCCGGAGCTGTATTTTGATCGCATCGATAACGCCACCTTAATTGACATGGGCTATGCGGACGCCAAAAAGTATCTGCAAAACAGGAATGAAAATGGCGTTCCATATAAACCCGAGGTCACCAAAATGAAGGAAAGTAATGTTGGAATTACTTTTCGGGAGACAATGGAAGGAGGGTTTTATCTGGGCGACTCCAATCCCAGGACTGCTGAAAAGAAGGGCAAGGCGGAAGGTATTAACCTGAGTATGCATGCGACCATAAATATTCGTGACTGCAAAAACTTTATTGCCGACCCAAATCATAAAGGAGCGATCACCGGTGACATCGATTTTACGCCTTTTGGGGAAAATATTCCAGCCAAAAACGGCGTTTTTAATCTGTTCTCTCCTGCGGATGATCCAAAGCTCAAACTAATGGTTTATGAACTGGCTTTTGAACATGATGGTGAAGATTATTATCTTGCCGGAAAAAAGGAAGTGAAAGATGATCCTGGTTTTGATTTGTGGTCTGACACCACCACTCTCTTTACAAAACTTCATAAGGGAATTGATGCAACCGGCCCGGTTGTTGGGGCCGGAATTTTGCGCCTGGGCGTAAAGCAATTAGCAAAACTTGTTACAACCCTGACCGTCACCAATGCTTCTTCTATGGGAGATACAACAGGAGCCCTTGCTGACTTTGGCAGCTTTTTTCTGGGAGAGCTGTGGACAAATTACGCAAAGATGGCCAAATGAATCAGCAATTGATAACAGGAGGAGGTGTTAGGTTTTAACAAAAAGGGAATTAAATGAAATTTGTAGCAAACAACTCGATAAACTTTTTCAGACATTAACGGCATTTAGCTCGCAATTCAATCATGAAAATTTACTATTAAAAAGAAATCGGACTTATGTATAATATAAAACTTGCTCGCAAACTACTCTATTCTGTCTCTATCATTACAATACTAATTTCGTTCATGTGGTTATTTACGCCCAAGATTTTGCTTTTCCAGGCTAAATTTATAAACCTGACGCATGACCAACTTCGGCCTGAAATGGCGGCGCTTATTCTCATTCTATACAGATTAATGGGTGTTAACTTTTTAGCGCTGGGAGTTACATTCGCGATTCTTGCCAAAGGGCCATTTATGAAAAATGACATCTGGGCAAGAAGAATACTTATGGTTAGTATTCTGGTGTTTGCTTACTACGTCCGTGTTACTTTTCAATTTAGCTCCCCTACGTTTGTGGTTCCCTTATCCGTGGTTATATTGTTGATTACAATTCTCGTTATTTCAAAATCAAGCAAAAATAAAAACCAAGATGATGTTCCACTTAACCCGGAGGATCAAAAAATGGACGGACAGAATATAGGCTTTAGCTTCCGTGAAACCATGGCAGGCGGATTTTCTCTCGACGAAACTGACCCAAAAGGTGGTGAAAAAAAAGGCAACTCTCAGGGGCATAGTCTGAGTATGCATGCAACTGTAAGTATTGGCGATCTGAAAAAATTTCTTTCTGATCCTAATCACAATGGAGGCCTCAGCGGAAACATTGATTTTACGCCTTTCGGGGAAAATATTCCTGCCACAAAAGGTGTCTTCAATCTGTTTTCACCGACCGATGATCCGAAGTTGAAATTAATGGTTTATGAGCTCGCATTTGAACACGGCGGAGAGAATTATTATTTGGCGGGAAAGAAAGAAGTCAAAGATGACAAGGGCTTTGATTTGTGGTCTGATACCACCACGCTCTATACAAAATTGCATAAGGGCATCGACAAATCCGATCCCGTAGTTGGCGCCGGGATTTTAAGCTTGAATATCAAAGAGCTCATCAAGCTGGTTTCTACCATGGAGGTCAGCAATGCGAATTCAGCTACGGAGAAGGCACAGGCTTTGTCTGGTTTCGGCACTATGTTTATGGGCGATTTATGGGATTCTTACGCTAAAATGGTGAGTTAAGACAGGCTTTATTGGCAATGATGCTAAAATAAAATAGATACGGAGGGAATTCAAAAATGGCTAACTCGTTTGATGTTATTGTGATTGGCAGCGGTTTCGGTGGCGCAGTTTCAGCCTGCCGTCTTGCGGAAAAAGGTATGAAGGTTCTTATCCTTGAGCGGGGCCGGCGCTGGGATCCAAAGGATTATCCCCGTAAACCCGGAGATGCCTGGGTCTTCGATTCTGATGAACCTCACAAACAAAATGGTTGGCTGGATTTGAGAGTTCTGGATGACATGACGGTTGCCCAGTGCGCCGGTGTCGGTGGCGGTTCTTTAATTTATGCTAATATTATTGTGGAAGCAAAAAAAGAACTTTTCGATAACGGCTGGCCTGCTGAAATTACATTGGATGAGTTAAAGCCATATTACGAAAAAGTGGGCAAGATGCTCAATGTTCAAAAGATTCCGGATAATCAGCTAACCGAACGCTACAGATTAATGAAAGAAGGCGCCGAGAAACTGGGCTACGGCGACCGCTTTACCCCGCTCGATCTCGCAGTTACATTTGATCCCAACTGGAATTATGACCTGGAAGATCCGTTTAATGAAAAACATTCCAAGACCTGGACCAACGACCAGGGTCAGGAACAGGGCACTTGCATTCACATAGGAAAATGCGATTTAGGCTGTGATGTTAAAGCCAAGAATACACTCGATCTCAATTATATCCCATGGGCTGAAAAACATGGCGCGGAAGTCAGACCGTTACACTTAGTAAATTATATCGAGCCTGAAAATGGCGGATACCGGGTCATTTTCGATCGCCTTGATGGCGGCAAGCGCACCCGGGGCAGCGAAACCGCAGGTAAGGTTATTGTAGCTGCCGGTTCCCTCGGTTCGACAGATTTGCTGCTCCATTGTCGCGATAAATATAAAACGTTGCCGAGGATCAGTCGGTTTCTCGGCAATAGCTGGAGCTCCAACGGCGATTTTTTAACCCCTGCTTTTTATGATGACCGAAAAATATCTCCGACCCATGGTCCGACAATCAGCAGCGCCATCGACTTTCTCGATGGCAGTGTAGATGGTGAACAGTTCTTCATCGAAGATGGTGGTTTTCCGGATTTACTCGGTAATTTTTTGGAAGAAATTATCGGCGGCGGACGCAAGATAAAGAAGGCGAAGTACAAGATTCTTGCAAAGGCACTCGGCGAAATTGTTCGAGGCCGTGATCCTCTCGACAATTGCATGCCTTGGTTTGCACAAGGAGTCGATGCTGCTGACGGCAGACTTTACCTCGGCCGACCGTGGTATGCACCATGGCGTAAGAAGCTTAAGCTGGATTGGGATATTGAGCGCTCCGAAAAATGTATTGATGCGATAATAAATATGCACAAACGTCTCGCCGGGGTTACAGGGGGCAAACCCTGGGTGCCGCCGACCTGGACTCTTTTAAAGAACCTGGTTACTCCGCATCCGCTTGGTGGCTGTAATATGGGAACCACCGAAGCAAATGGTGTGGTTAATCACAAGGGTGAAGTTTTTGGTTATCCCGGTCTGTATGTTGCCGATGGCGCGATTATTCCTGAAGCAGTTGGGCTCAATCCATCAAAAACCATTGCAGCACTGTCCGAACGCATCGTTGATTTGATGCCGGATTGATCCAATTTACGACTCGACTTTTTTTATGAGAATTAGGAAAAATACTCAGTCTCGGGATAAAGGGAGAAGAAGGTGGTTTGTGTTCTTTGCTTTCTCCCATTAATGGGGCTGTTGCAGATAAATAAATTCTTTACCCTTCGATTCCGCTCAGAATGAAGAGCTATGTAAGTTATTAAAAATCAATCATCTGCGATGCTTCGTGCTGAGCGGAGTCGAAGCATGAAATCGCGGAAAGACAACCATTTGGATTATTTGTAACACCCTCTAACAAGGTACTTTTTTTGCTTCCATACGGGAGTAAAGGTTTTATAGTTTACACCTGTTTGATATAAACGAAAGGAAAAAATATGAGCGAGTATCCTCCCACACCAAAATCGGAAAGTGAAGAAGATTTAGGCTTTGTGCGCCAACCTATCGTTTCCTGGTTTGCTCCGGGGATATTGATCGACACCGGCATTAAAGCGGTGCTTTCCAGTATTTTTGGCGCTTATGCCGATAAACGGGAAATACAGGCCGCCCTGCATCAAAAAGATTTAGCAACCTCGGCACAAAAACATACCCACGACTATTCCGAGAGAGATGAACTCTGGCTCGATTTTACGGCAGATCTTGGAGATGGCTGGGACTCCACTTACTCCATCGCGAAATTGCTGGCGGCAGAAAAGCTATCCCTGGATCACGGAGGCGCAAACTTTGAGACCACACGGGGAAAGATTTTAATTATGGGTGGCGATGAAGTTTACCCGACTGCCACACGTGAAGAATACAACAACCGGTTGGTTGGCCCTTATAACTCGGCGCTTCCGTATGTAAAAGATGAATCCCCCCATTTGTTCGCTATTCCCGGTAACCATGATTGGTATGACGGGCTGACCGCTTTTACCCGTTTGTTTATGCAAAAGCGCTGGATAGGAGGGTGGCAAACACAACAATCGCGCAGTTATTTTGCGATTAAACTACCTCATAACTGGTGGCTGTGGGGAATCGATATCCAGCTCGACTCGGATATTGATCAACCGCAGCTGGATTACTTTCAGGAAGTTGCAAAAAAACATATGAAGCAGGGAGATAAGGTCATCCTGTGTACGGCTCAGCCGGACTGGGTTTTCACAAAGACTAAGAAAAAGGACTCTTACAAAAACCTCGCATACTTTGAAAAGAGCGTGGTTCATAAAAACGGTGGTGTTATTGCCGTAACTTTAACCGGCGATCTGCACCACTATTGTCGCTATGAAGATAAGGATACTAAAGGCAAGCGACAGAAGATTACATGTGGCGGCGGCGGCGCTTATCTGTTCCCATCACACGGCATGCCCGAATCACTTGAGATTGAGGAAGGTGAGCAAACAGTAGCAATTTCGCGCAAGAAGATTTACCCGGATGAAAAAACTTCGAAGGGATTGATACGAGGCGCGTTTCTTGTGCCACTTAAGACATGGTCATTTGCCATGGTGCTCGGCGGACTCTATTTGCTTTTTGGTTGGGTGCTACAATCCGCGAGTGTTGGGACCGGAGAATCATTTCTAAATGTACTTGCAGGAAATCAAATTAAAATGACAAATTTTGGACAGGTTCTTTTTACTTTTGCCAAAATGATTCAAAGCAGTCCGGCCAGTTTTGTGTTCCTCTTGTTAATTGTCGGTGGTCTGTACGGTTTTTGTGATGCCAGGGGATGGCGGCGGCTTATTGGCTTGGTTCATGGCCTGGTACATGTTTCTCTGAACGTCTCTTTGATTTGGCTGTTCACGCATTGGAACTCGAGCATCGGCGTACAGGTGGGTACATTCACAAATGGGTTTCTGTTTTTGTTTGAAATGTTTACAGTCGGCGGCTTATTGGGTGGGTTTGTTCTGGGCGTTTATCTCTTTCTGGCCTCCAGACTTTTCGGAATAAATATGAACGAGGCTTTTTCCTGCCAGCCCATTGCGGATTATAAATGTTTTCTCCGGTTACATTTTAGTAAAGATGGTGAACTTACGATTTATCCCATCGGGGTCGACAAGGTCTGTAAAAAGTGGCGCTTTAATGCAGACGCGAAAAATGGTGAATCATGGTTTGAGCCGAAACAAGGCCATGAAATTAAACCGCATCTAATCGAGGAACCTTTCAAAATTAAAATTTAGACAATTTTAGCAGACTCGAAAAAACGGAGCTCTTTCTGAAATACTTGTCTTGAGTAAAGTCGAAAGGTCTGAAAATAGAATAGATCGTGAGATCTTTAGAATAATATGTTAGCTCCCGGTAACGATGTTTCTGGAACGGCATTATATTTTTTCTTGCTTACTATGAGAAATGTTGTTATTCTTTTACAATTATCTTTGTCTGTCTTAACAATAAATCAAAACATGAAAAAAAATAGCAAAGATTTCTACTTTTTACCTTGTAATGAATTTCAGAAATTTACTGTATGCATTTAGTTTTGTTTGGTATTTGTGGTTTGGCTACGGATTTGCCATAGTCGTAACTTGCCTAACTAAACATTAACCGGACGCTGCCTCAATTGCGTGATTTCAGAGTTTGGAGCTTTCAGAAAGTTTAGTTTTTAATTTATGTTTTGGTGCTGTTAATGGAAGCGCCCGTTATGCAAAAGTTTGGAAGAATAAACGGAGTATCACATTAAAAAGGGACTTTACTATGATATACCTTTACAAACAAACTAATCTCTTTCTTTTCGCAGCATTTTTTTTAACGACGGGTTGTGCAACGACAAAGGTGGCTACGCTTGAGAAAAGGCCTGACTGTGAAACGAGTGTAGAAGGCTTTTTCCATTCACAAAATGTTTGGGCGGGACGTCGACCGGCACTTATTTTAAAATCAAATAAAAAGAAAGCTCTGGGTGGTGAACTTATTTCAACTGATGAAAATGGAGTAAGATTTGATGTAAGCCGTCAAGGGCCATTTTACGATCCAGAAGAAGAATACTATCCGTATAAAGATGTAAAAACGTTGATTGGTCACAAAGGTGAAATTCTTTATGGGCAACTACCCAAAAATGCAACAGTTTCCTGGGGACTTCAACTGTCGTTAATACCACGCAAAAATCGTGATCAGAAACCGCTGAAACTTGAATTGAAACCTAATGAATCGTTCGGGTTTTGCCTACAACCAGGAACTTATTTTATAAAAGACGTTTACTTTATCGATAAACATAAAAACATGGACAAGGCTGTAGATTTTCCTGATCTGTTTATTCATGTTAAAAGAAATGCCTCAAATTATATCGGCGATATATATTTAGACCCCCTTGAATATAACCCGGAAAAAGAAATTGTTTTACCATATAAAATCCATTCTCGTCCCAGAGATGCATTTAATGCTGGCTTTTTGGGAGGACTTGTTGGTGGGGCATTGCATGCGGCTTCAATATCTGCAAAAGGTATCATAGGACAACACAGCATCATTGTAAAAGAAAACAAAAATTTTCGACAAAAAGGCTATAAGACCAAAAATGTATCTTTACTACTTAAAAAGTCAAAGTAGGGTGGGTTCGCAACCCACCACAAACGAATGCCTAACTTTTTAAATGCAACAGAACCAAAAAACGGTCGGCTGATTTAGTTTGTCAATCATTCAAACTCCAGTCATAATCTGTAGATTTAATCTCCCATTCTTGTTGATTCGTTTGAATAGATTTCATCAATTCGTTCGATAAAAAACGGCTCACATAAACCAGTACTTCCTCTTCATTTTTGCCAAAGTCATCGGCATACCAGTCCATGATTTTTGAGAGATGGGCGACTTTTTTTTCTTCATCAAAGTGATTTTTATTTTTTTGTGAGAAAAAAGTTCTACCCTGATCCTCAAGTTGCTCATGCAGGCGCTCACCGGTAAAAGCTTCCGAACGCAAGGGTGGACAGGATTTCGCGGCGCAAACTAAAGCAAAATGAATGCGTGGCTCTTTGAAGTTTTTACGGATGATATCATGCTCGATGTTGTTCAGAGAAAGCGCCTCACCGTTTATTGTGGCCAGAGGTTTATGCCAGATGGTTTTCCCCAGAAGTGTGCCAATGATCAAACCGCCGAAATGCAGTTCGCTGATGCTCTTGATTGGGTAACTGTCGCTAATTACTTTCAGGGTGTAGGCGTTATAAGCATTTATCCAAAAGGCGAGCCGGGCGTTTTCATCCAAAATGGAATCCGGGTTTGTAGCGGCTATTTGCTCAAGGTAAGTCTCCAATTTTGAGTCCTTGCTCAAATCACCGTAATTAACGTGACCATCATGAACATAGTCGGTCAAAATTTCAGTAAAAAGAGTGTGTTGTGGAAACGCATCTGTTATGGTAAATAACAACAGGAATAAGCCAAGTTTTAGAATCATTTTTCCTCGCAATAAAAAATGGTAGTGTCAAAAGTTTCAGTGTATTTCATACTCCCCAAATTCTCTTTTTTTAGCAGGAACTTGTTTCCCTTCAATTCTTGAGGGATTAAGCGGTGTGTTTAGGGAGGGTCGCAGCCCCCGCTTAAAAATGACGAACATGCCGGAAAATATCCCTCGGATAAGTTGAAATAAACTCTTATTAAAAAAATAATCAGATTCGTAATAACGGGCAAGCCTTTCCGGAGCAGTACCCAGAAGATATTGAACGATTAACCATCCGTTAAAGAATTGACAGCGTGCGATTCCGTGTTTTAAAAAACGTCTTTCGGAAGTAATAACTTTGGCCGGCAGAGAGTGGATTTTTGTTTGAC
>JAJDAE010000162.1 GCA_029262035.1 Candidatus Zhuqueibacterota bacterium | reverse complement strand
CAGAGCCATGTCTTTTGCCAGAAATGATCGTGGGCCGTTCCCCGGTATGGATGAAAAAACGTACACGCCAAACGGTTTCTTTGATGAGCGGTCGTTTAAAAGTCTGCTCTCCGAGTACCAGGCTCAAAGAACTGCAACCATCGAGCTGTTCACTGGTTTGAATGAAACAAGTCTTACACGAACAGGCGTTGCATCGGACAGCGAATTTTCTGTACGCTCGCTTGTTTATATTATTGCCGGACACGAAAAACATCACATGAACATTTTAAAAGAACGTTATTTAATTTCATAAACAGAGGAAAAAAAAGTGACTGAAGATTCTAAAATTATCGATGCCTGTTTATACGCATTGGAAAATAATATGGGGCTTAAACCGGACGAGAAAGTGTTGGTGGTGACGGATAGAAACAAGCTCAAAATCGGAGAAGCCTTCCTTAGTGCTGCTCAACAAATTACGACAAATATCGAACTGATTGAAATTCCTGTTGCCGAATTTAATGGCCAGGAACCACCTGAGGCAGCAGCAAAAAAAATGCTGGCCGCTGATGTTGTACTTATGCCTGTAACCACTTCACTTTCATGGACGCAAGCTCGAATGGATGCCACTGATGCCGGTGCCCGCATCGCCTCAATGGCCGGTGGCCTGGATGAAGAAATCATCCTCCGCAGTTTAGAAACTGATTACCACCAAATTAAAGAGCGCGTGAACAAAATTTGTGATTTGTTAGACAGGACAAGTGAAGTCTTGATTCAGACCGAACTTGGTACGGATTTGCGAATTGGGGTCGCAGGTCGGCAGGGTCGAGGCCGGAAAGGAGGTCTTTACACCGAGAAGGGGTGTTGGGGAAATATTCCATGTGGTGAAGCTTTTATCGCTCCGGTTGAAGGAACCACCAACGGTGTTTATTTTGTAGATGCGTCACAAGCGGGTGTTGGAAAAGTAAAGCAACCTATTAAAATTGAGGTTAAAGATGGCTTAGCGTTTGAGTTTTCCGGTGGCGATGATGCGTTGAAGTTTCGTGAAAAACTGGACTCTGTTGGCGATCCCAAGGCCTTCAATATTGCGGAGCTTGGAATTGGTTGTAATGACAAAGCACAGCTTTCCGGCGCCACCATCGAAGATGAAAAAGTCCTGGGTACGTGTCATATTGCGCTGGGAAATAATCACCTGTTTGGTGGTAAAACGCAGGTTGGAATTCATGTGGACGGAGTTATGAAAAGTCCAACGATTTGGTTTGATGAAAAGAAAATCATGGAAAAAGGGAAGCTTTTAATTTAGAAAAATCTCCTCCTCGGAGGGTGTTGCAAATAAGCCAAAAATAGCCTGTCATTCCGGCTCGCGTTTTGTGCGATGCCGGAATCTCAACGGCCACGGCAAGATTTTGAGCGTAGAGATTCCGGTATGCCCCAAAAGCGGACAACCGGAATGACATTATATACGCCTTTTTCTTATTTGCAACACCCTCCCGGGAGGAGACAGAAAATGAACTTGTTCATTTTCAGAGTTGGGTTCTACCCGGAAGCTGACCAAGCCAACAGTCGTACTCATTTAACCATCGCAAATTCTACGCAACACAAGTGGGAAAAACTGTACCCCCCCAAAAACAACTTGAAAAGGAACAAGAATGGCTGATAAAATAAAACCAACTGAACAAACTCTCGACCCTCAGGATTGGGATAGTATGCGCCAACTTGGCCATGAGATGATCGACGACATGTTTGAATATTTGAAAACGATCGGGGATTATCCGATCTGGAAGAAACCCTCTGAGCCTTCAAAAAATGCATTGACTGTTGCGATACCGCAAGCAGGTGAGTCAGCTGATTCAGTCTATCATCAATTCAAAGAAAATATACTGCCGTTTGCCATGGGCAATATTCACCCGCGGTTCTGGGGTTGGGTAAACGGCACGGGTACGCCACTCACAATGCTCGCTGAAATGTTAGCTGCAGGAATGAATCCCAACTGTGGCGTCGGCGATCATGCTGCCAACTATTTGGAATTGCAGGTTTTAGATTGGTGCAAGGAAATGCTTGGCTATCCGAAGCAAGCCAGTGGTTTGCTGGTCAGCGGTGGCAGTATGGCCAATATGCTTTCACTCGCGGTCGCACGCAATTCCATAGACGGCCTGAATGTAAGAAATGACGGCATTGCAAGTGCAAAACTACGGATTTATTATTCGACGGAAACCCACAATTCGGTTCAAAAAACTATTGAGCTGCTTGGTTTGGGTGCAGCATCCATAAGAAAAATTTCCGTTGATCAGCATTTCAAAATGAAAACCGATGAACTTGCTGCTGCCATCGCAACAGACTTGAGTGACGGCCTGTTGCCCTTTTGTGTTATCGGCAATGTGGGTACCGTGAATACGGGCGCTATCGACGATTTGCAGCAAATTTCTGCAATTTGTAAAAAACATAATCTTTGGTTTCATGTGGATGGCGCTTTTGGCGCTATCACAAATATTTTACCGGAGTTTCATGACAAACTTGCGGGCATGGAACAGGCTGATTCGCTGGCTTTCGATTTACACAAGTGGCTTTACATCCCATACGAAGCCGGATGTTTTCTAATTAAAGATCCCAAAAAACATGAGGCTGCCTTTACCGTTGTGCCGGATTATTTGATGCATCATGAACGGGGTCTTGCGGGTGGTCCGAATCCGCCTGGTAATTTGGGAATAGAATTGTCCCGAGGATTTAAAGCGCTCAAAGTCTGGTTTTCTCTGAAAGAACATGGTGTTGAAAAATATCGAACGCTTGTCCGCCAAAACATTGCACAGGCCGGGTATTTAGCAAGCCTGGTGGAAAAAACCAGTGAGCTCGAACTCATGGCGCCGGCGCCGATGAATATCGTTTGTTATCGGTTTAAAAAAGCCGGATTGAAACAAGATGTTTTGAATGAGCTGAACAAAGAGATTTTGATGGAATTGCATGAGCAAGGCATTGCCGTGCCCACATTTACGCTGATTGATAAAAAATATGTGATTCGGGTTGCGATAACAAATCACCGTAGCCGGCGGGAGGATTTTGATGTTTTGGTACAAGAGACCCTTCGTTTGGGTAACGAGTTAATCCGCCGGTTTCAGTAGCTGACAATGTTAAAAATGGCATTTTAGTTTGAGAAAAATTAGTTTGGAAGTAAATCTTTGGCATCGACTTTTCTGGTCGCGTACTGATTGTATGCTTCAATCAAATCTCTGAGGTCTGCCTGAATCCTTTTAATTTCCGGCGCTTTGGCGTCTGCTTCAACAACTTTGCGCAGCTCAATAATGGTGGTTCCAATTTTCTCGAAATAGTAGCTTTCCATCGAAGTATCAATAAGGTTTTGAACTGATTTATCAATATCTTTGTTCATCAGGTGCTCGAAAGGATTGCCGCTGGCAGTTTTATTTTCTTTATCTTTTAATGGCCTAACCGCGTGAAACTGATTTAAGCTCCCGATAAGTTTATAGTCGATACCGAGATAGTCCATAGCCACACTGTCTTGTTCAATTTCTTTACCGGCGAGAATGTTTGTATGAATATATTTTTCAATAAGCTGACGCTCGTCATCTGAAACATTGCGATGCGAGGCGTAACGAATTGTATTTGCCTGGTTGCTGTACTGCACCTGAATCATTAAGTCGGATTTCGAAAAGTAGAATAATTCTTTCATATGGCGGCTCCCGGTTAGGTGTGTAGTGTGATTCATTTGATTTTCCCTAATACAAGCGATGTGCCAGTTTTGGAGAAACTATTGTTGACTTTTTTGAGATAACTTAAGTCTTTGAAAATAAATGAGATATAGGTTTCTGGGTAATTTTTGAAGATGCAACACCAATGTCTAACCACCTGTCCGCAGTGGACGCATTCAAAAATGGGTGAGACAGTTTTTCTTGAAAAAAGGGGCTCATGATTCGAGGCGTTTAAGGCCGGAACGGCCATAATAAATGAGAATGTTAGCCTGCATTATTCATAAAATTTAAATGATGTGCCTGACACTTAGTAGATTTTTATAAGTTTAGCAAATAAGCAAATAAGCAAATAAGCAAATAAGCAAATAAGCAAATAAGCAAATAAGCAAATAAGCAAATAAGCAAATAAGCAAATAAGCAAATAAGCAAATAAGCAAATAAGCAAATATTTAATAGCTTTTACAATTTTGTGTAAGTGCCTGGCACATTTTTGCCAGTTTGTGAATAATAGAAGTTAGTATTCGGTTTTCTTTGTGAATAAAGGTGGGGGAGAGGTTTAATAATACCACAGCCTGAGGCGGATTTCAATGTATTGATACAAATGACCATTCATGTGGGTAATGAATTAATCCGCCGGTTTCAGTCGCTGACAGTTTTAGAATAGATTGTTTGATTTTTAGAACATTTCGTTTGGAAGCAAATCTTTTACATCAACTTTTCTTGCTGCGTATTGGTTGTATGCCTCAATTAAATCTCTGAGATCTCTCTGAATCTTTTTAATTTCAGGCGCTTTAACGTCTGTTTCAACAACTTCGCGTAGCTCAATAATTGTAGTTCCAATTTTTTCGAAATAGTAGTTTTCCATCGAAGTATCAATAAGATTTTGAACTGATTTATCGATGTCTTTATTCATCAGATGTTCGAAGGGATTGCTGCTCTCCGGCTTTTCATCTTTATTTTTGAGTGGCTTAACCGCATGAAACTGATTCAAATTACCAACAAGTTTGTAATCGATACCGAGATAGTCCAGAGCCACACTATCTACTTGTTCAACATTTTTATCGGTGATGATGTTTTCATGAATGTATTTTTCGATGAGGGACCGTTCGGTGTCTGAAATATCTCTATGTGAAGCATAGCGAATTGTGTTTGCCTCATAACTGTACTGCACCTGAATCATTAAGTCGGATTTCGAAAAGTAGAATAGTTCTTTCATGTGGCGGCTCCCGGTTAGGTGTGTAGCGTTAATTAATTTGATTTCCCCTAATACAACCGACGTGCCATTTTAAAATCCTCCACTTTTGAATATAGTGACTTGTCTTAAATGTTTAAAAATAAAAGAGATGCCAGTTTTTTAAAATATTATGAGGATGTTACATCAATGTTTAAAGCGCTGTCCACGGCGGACGCATTCAAGAATGAGTGAGACAGTTTTTGGGGGGATTACTATTTTGATGAAATGCTGGAACATGATTGCTGAACATTACTGAGTAACTTTCGTTCAGATGATACTTGCATTTGTTGTCGACAGTTTTTATTTTGTACGCTAGTTTAGCACACTCATTTTCGTAGCTTAAACAATCCTGCTACTGAATACTCATACACTTTTTCTTATTAAGAGTTAAAAAAATACAGCAATGTTTTTACGATATTGTACTCTGATAAATCTTTCATTTTTATTATTTACGATAAATGTCTTCCCACAAAAGACTATACTTTCTGAATATGATCAGCCTTTGCAATTTGAGCGGATTTCTCTGGAAAGTGGTCTCTCGCAAAGTACTGTCAATGCGATAATTCAGGATAAACATGGTTTTATGTGGTTTGGTACGGAGGATGGCCTGAACCGTTATGATGGCTATTCGTTCAAAGTATATAAGCATATCCCCGGGAATGAAAGTTCGCTGTGTAACAATTTTATTACTGCGCTTTGCCTGGATAATGAAGATAATATTTGGCTCGGTACGGATGGCAGCGGTGCCTGTAAATTTGATCCCATAAGTGAAAAGTTCAAACATTATGTCCACAACCCGGAAGATTCTACCAGCATAAAGAATAATATAATTATTTCATTGCTGTGCGATCATAACGGGAATATCTGGTTTGGCACCTGGGGGAGCGGAGTGAGCGTTCTGGATTATGAGAGTGGCAGCCTTCTTTCAATCAACCCCCGAAATAGTGATAACGATATTCTGGATCTCGGTAAAATATGGACGGTTTACGAAGATAGTCGGGGGTATATTTGGCTTGGCACCGATGGGCTTGGTGTGGCGAGAATGCTGGCGGATTCAATTTTTTCATCTCCCGGGATTGAGATTTTTATCTCAAAGCAGGATGACAAGAATAGCATTAGCGACAACTCGGTTTTAACTGTCTTCGAAGATTCCGGCGGTGTTTTGTGGCTGGGCACATATTATAATGGGTTAAATCAATTTGACTACCAAACAGGTAACTTCACCAGATTTTTATATAATCCGGATATTAAAGGTTCAATTAGCGAAAATGCAATCTGGAAAGTTTTGGAAGATAGCCGTGGGACGCTTTGGATTGGCAGTATGTCGCAGGGATTAAATATTTATGACCGGGAAAATAATAAATTTAAGAAAATTCAAAATGTCCCGAATAATTCCACCAGTCTTAGCAGTAATAATATCCGTTCTATGTACGAGGACAAATCCGGCGTTCTGTGGATAGGTGCTATGACCGGAAGTTTAAACAAATTGAATACCGCTGTCAGGAAGTTCGCCCACATTAAAAATGAAGCCGGACGTCAGAATACGTTATCCAACGATTTTGTATTTTCTATTTGCGAGGACAGGAGGGGAGATATTTGGATTGGCACCTATGGAGATGGCCTCAACCGGTATAACCCGGCTCAGGATAAATTCACAATTTATAAAAATGATCCGAATGATCCATCGTCGCTTTCGAGCGATGTTGTGCGATGTACCTTGGAAGATAGTAATGGAACGCTTTGGATTGGCACTTATTTCGGCGGGTTGTCTCGTTATGATTTCAAAAGCGATTCCTTTGAGCGTTTCCAAATGTTGGGCGCTACCGCAAGCAGTGAAAACATTCGTGATATTTTTGAAGACATTGATGGTAATT
The DNA here is from genome assembly GCA_029262035.1 of Candidatus Zhuqueibacterota bacterium. Taxonomy (GTDB): domain Bacteria; phylum Zhuqueibacterota; class Zhuqueibacteria; order Oceanimicrobiales; family Oceanimicrobiaceae; genus JAJDAE01. The sequence goes on along the minus strand of JAJDAE010000162.1, from coordinate 2,920 downwards.
TATGGCTCGGTACCAATGGTGCCGGACTTTTCAAGCTCAATCAAAAAAACAAGCATTTTCAACATTATGATTCCGGGGATTTAGATAGTGAATATGTTTTGAAGATTGCGCAGGATTCCAGCGGTGTTTTTTGGATTGGCACTTACGGCGGCGGTTTAAACAAGTTCAAGCCTTCAGACGGCACTTTTACACAGTATAAACACACGCTGGGTGATACCACCTCACTTAGCCATGACATTATTCCTGAGATTTTTATTGATAGCAAAAAGCGGATTTGGGTTGGCACTTTTGGCGGTGGCCTTGATTTGTTTGAACCGAAATCAGGCCGTTTTACCAATTACCGGGAATCCGATGGATTGGGTGGAAACATTATTTGCGGTATTATTGAAGATGAAAAAGGTTTACTCTGGCTGGGCACCAACAAGGGTTTAACCCGATTTGATCCCGAGACCAAAAAATTTAGAAAATACGATGTTTCCGATGGGCTGCAAAAAGGTGAAATGAATCCAGGCGCTAGTTTTCATGGTAAAAGCGGCATATTATATTTCGGCGGAGTTAATGGCTTTAACTGTTTTCTGCCCGAAAGGGTACGGGAAAATCCCGTAGATCCAGCTACTGCTATTACGTCGTTTAAAATTTTTGAACAGCCGGTGCTTTTTGAACGCTCGATTACTTTTATGGATGAACTGAAATTATCCTATGCCGACCGATTTTTTTCATTTGAATTTGCAGCGCTGGATTATACCAATCCGGCAAAAAACCGCTACCGGTATAAAATGGATGGCTTCGATGATGGCTGGATTGAATCCGGTTCGCGTCGATATGCCAGCTATACCAACCTTGATCCCGATAGCTATATCTTTCAGGTTCAAGGCAGTAACAATGATGGATTGTGGAGCAGCAACGTTGCGAGTATTCAAATTGAGATTGTTCCACCGTTTTGGTTAACATGGTGGTTCAAAGTCATTCTGACTATCAGCTTAATTACATTGGCTCTCTTTTTTTACAACAAACGTGTTTCAAGTTTGAAAAAAGAAAAAGAAATTCAGGAGGAATTCTCAAAACAATTAATAGATACACAGGAAAAAGAGAGAAAACGGATCGCTTCAGAATTGCATGACAGCATTGGGCAGGAACTTCTTATTTTAAACAACGAAATCAAACGCTTTGAGAAAAATAAAGAGCCGGTAAAAGATACTGAACTCGACAGTTTATCCATCATGGTCATGGAGTCTTTAAATGGCATCAGGGAAATTTCATCGAGTTTGCATCCGCATTTGGTTGAGCGGCTTGGGCTTAAAAAAGCCATTGAGTCGATGGTTAAAAAAGTAAAGGAAGTTGCCGGAATTGATTTTCAGTTAAATATTCAGGATCTTAAACAAGCTTTAGGAAAGGAAGAAGAAATTCATGTTTATAGAATTGTGCAGGAAGCTTTGACCAATGTGGTTAAGTACGCGCAGGCTACAACTGTAAACATTGATTTGTTAGACCGGAAGAACAATTATGAATTGGTGATTTCAGATAACGGCAAGGGCTTTCGTAAAAAATCGTCTAACCTTGGGTTTGGATTGCAAAGTCTTTCTGAAAGAAGCAAAATTTTGAATGGTAAACTGCTGGTTAAATCAACACCGGGCAGCGGCACCAAAATAACGATGAAGGTTCCTTATGCAGCAGCTTGAAGTTGTTATCGCAGATGACCATCCGATTTTTCTGGCTGGGCTGGTCAGAATTCTGGAAGACGAGCCTGCGATTGAGATTATCGGCGAAACCGGTAATGGCGAGGAGGCACTGAACCTTATCCAAACCTTAAAGCCCGTTCTCGCCATTTTGGATATTTCCATGCCCGGAAAAAGCGGATTGGAGATTGTGCAGGAATCATTGGCTCAAAGCCAGGATACCGCTTTCATTATTCTAACCATGTACCGCGAAGAGGAGTATTTTAACCACGCCCTGGATTGCGGCGTAAAAGGCTATCTGCTCAAGGAAAATGCCTCGGGTGAACTGCTGAATTGTATTAAGTCCGTGGTCGGGGGGCATCATTATGTCAGCCCGGTTTTATCGGAATATTTGATTAAACGCACCACCCAAACACAATTGTCTCCCTCCGACTCTTTGTTAAGTAAACTCACCCAAATGGAAGAGCGTGTACTGCAATTGATTGCTGAAAACAAAACCAGTAAAGAAATAGCTGATGAGTTGTTTATAAGCCACCGCACCGTACAAAACCACCGCACGAATATTTGTAACAAGCTCGATTTAAAAGGTCATAACCGGCTATTGCAATTTGCTTTGGAGAATAAAGAGAAGTTTTGAGTGCTTTCTAACTATAACCAATCAAGTACTCTGAAATTTTTAGGACAGGTCTGTCTGTTGGGGGGCAGTACTTTTAATAATTTTTTATTTCTATTCCTATTCCCTAACTTTTTTATTCAATTTTAGTATTAGGTTTATCTAAAAGACTTTTAGCATTTTTATCTGTTACAATTGGTTTTCCTGTTTGTTTTTCAATCTCAAGTCTTGCTTTTTTAGCAGCATTACCACCTTTGCGGGCAATACTTTTATTTTCTTCTAATCCCTCGGGTTGCTTTTCTTTTGAAATTTCAGTTGTTGAGGCTTCCGCCAACATATTCAAAACCAATTCAAGGTTAGACATGTATCACGCAAATTTTCTTTTTTAAGTCCTTTTAGTTTTTTGTAATCTTTTACGGTTTTGTCTGCCCAGGCTTTGGTAATTTCATTAGTTAAAATAGCATACTCCAAGCCCTCTTTCATACCTCGTTCGTTCCATTCGTCAGTCAGTTCTTTTCTTACTTCAATGCTTTTTAATCGTTGGTTTATCCACTCTTTGGAGTAGCCTTTCTTAAGGTAAGTTTCCATAGCGCGGTCAAATGCTAATTCAGGGTCTTCGGTTTCTTCAATC
>JAJDAE010000161.1 GCA_029262035.1 Candidatus Zhuqueibacterota bacterium | reverse complement strand
GGCGTGCAATCTGCATCGGTGGTGATGATTATTTCGCCTTTTGCCTGTTTTATTGCCGTGGCTATCGCATTTTTTTTGGGTGAAACGGTTTGAGTTTCTAAGGGAATCCGGATTAATTTTAGACAATTGCCCGAAATAAATTTTCGAACAATCTCAGCGGTCTTATCTTCAGACCTGTCATCCACAATAATAATTTCATAATTTGTTTGGCCATAATCTTGGTTAAGTAAATGTTCGATACAGGCCTCAATATTTTTTTCTTCATTGCGGGCAGAGACAATTATGGAGAGAAAAGGTTTATTTGAATTTGAGGCTTTGGGAGGCGTATTTAATCCGTGTTTCAAAAAAAATAATCCCAGACAATATGAGCTGGTAAGAAAAAAGAGAATTGAAGAAAAGACCAGCATTAGTCTGGGATAGCCTCGAAACTAACGCCTGATTCAATGAGCTCATCGAGAGAGTTTTCCAGTGCGAGGTAGGTATTGATACTATTTTTATGACCATCGTGCATTAAAAGAATATTCCCGGGCCGGCAACATTTTCTTATATTCTCTGTGAGTCGGTTTTCATCATTTTCAGGCAGATAATCTTCTGGGTTTGCGCTCCAGAGTACGACCTTGTGTTTCGTTTCCCTAACGGCGCGGAGCAACCCTAAACCCAGACTTCCATAAGGGGGGCGGAAGAGTGTTGGTCTTCTACCAGTGATTTCTTTAATGAGTGCATCCGTCTGGATTATTTCTGTGCGCATGGATTGTTTTGATTTAAACCAGGTTTTCGTATGGGTATAAGCGTGGTTGCCGATTACGTGCCCTGCATTTGTCAATTCCTCCAACACCATCGGATGCTTTTCTACTCTGCTGCCATCAACAAAAAATGTAGCTTTTATTTTGTATTTGAGCATCAATTCTGAAATCAATAAAGTCATCTCGGGATGTGGCCCGTCATCAAATGTCAGGTAAACACCATTTCCCGGAAGTTTTCTAATTATTTTTGGAAGAATTTTTACCTCGATTTAATTTTAAAAAGTTCAAACAGTCCAATAAAGGAAGGAAGCGCCACATTGAAAATAAAGAGCAAAACAGATGCATTAAAGGCGGAAGCTTTGTCAATCCCAACTTTTCCGAGAAAAAATACAGAAGCGCTCTCCCGAATTCCCAGGTCGCCAATTGCAATTGGCAATGCTGTTTTTGTAAAAAAGATAGCTGAGGTTGCTTTCAGCAGATCAGTTATTTCGCTCGGCGAAAAAGCAAAAATTAAAATACAAAATTGTAGTGTAAAAATACAAAAGAATAGTAGTGAAAAAAGATAGATTCTAAACATTTCATTTTTTGAGAATTTCAAAACGCCTAATATCGTTTCTATTTTTTTTGTGAATAATTTTGAAAAAGATGCTAGCGTAAAAAAAACTACAATGAACAAGGCACAACAAAATATAATCACAAAATTGGAGTTCAAACTAAGTTGGTTAAATGTTACCAAACCTATCAATCCTAAAAATACTACTATTAACATATTAGATAATTTATCCAGAGCAACAAATTTGAGAACCTGCGCTTTGTTTATGTTTTGTACAAAAAATGCGCGGCCAAACTCGCCCAACCTTCCCGGTGTGATGAAACCGAGCGGCATCCCGGCAATCAAGGATTTGTATGCTTGGGATACGGTGGTGTTTACACTGGCTAAGTTTAAAATAAATTTCCATTTAAGGGTTTGAATTAAGATATTTGGCGCGATGAGTACAAAAGCAAATGCGACCATTTTTGAATCGGCCTGAGAAAGTGAACCGAGTAAGGCTACAAACTGAATGCTTTGTAAAAGCCAGGCAAGCGTAACTCCGGTTACAATTATCTTTAAAAAGAAAATCGTTCGTGAGTTAAATATAGAGCTTAAGCCCTTGCGAACAGTTTGAGCAGATATCAATTTCTTTTCTGTTTTTAAGGATGCCGTGTCTGAAAGTGCCATAATTTTCGGATTGCCAAATTTCATCAATATTATTTGTTTCCTTGAACGAACCTTTTATATGGACGCCATGTTTGTCAAAACAGCACGGAACAACGCTGCCATCCCAGTTTACCAGCGTACTCGTCCATGGACGGGGGCAAGGTCCTTTACCCACGGTTTTCGTTCTAATTTCTCCACCGTTAACTTCGTACCGGCGATAGTCAGGGTTCAGAGGCAGCCACTCTTCAGCCTCTTTTTTATTTTCAACCTGAACCGTTTTTAATAAAACTTTGTCGATACCAAGGCTTTCGGCAAAGTTATTTAACTGTGACAGTTGTGCCTCATTGTGCTGCATGACGATAAATTGCAAATAGATTTTAGGCGTCTTGTTTTTATGTTTTTTACGCTCAAGAACCAAGCTCTTTATACCTTCGGTGACTGTTTTGAGTCCACCGTTGACACGGTATTTCTCATAGCTTTTTTGATCTAACCCATCTATCGAAACGATAATTGTATCCAGTCCGGAGCGTACGGTTGCTGTCGCAGTTTCTTCGTCAAGGTAATGAGCATTCGTACTGGTGGTGACAAAAATATTTTTCTGTTTGGCGTATTCTATAAACCTTATAAAATCCTTGTTGATGAACGGTTCACCTTGTTGGTACAAGAGGAGATAAAAAATCGAATCGGCAAATTCATCGAGAATTTTTTTGTAGGTTTGAAAGTCCATCATGCCGGCCTTACGCAGCATTTTCGAATTGCCGGTGACACAAAGCGGGCATTTGAGGTTGCAAATATTGGTTGGTTCCACGGTTAAAATAAACGGTTTTCCCCAAACAACAGAGCGTTTTGTAATTGCAGACAGAAGAAATGAGGAGATGGCTTTGCCGGCATTTATTATTCTTTTTAGCGTGACAGTTTTCAAAATTAAATGTAGAGGAATTTCTTGCATGCCGTCTAAAGTTTTTTTGCTACAAAATACCAGGTTGGATTGATAAAATAATTGAAAAGTCCAAACTTATCATCAACTATTTTTTGAACCACTTTATCCAACTTTATTTTTTTCATCCAGTTAATTATTTTGATATGAAAATCACTATTTACGACAGATGTTGGATTTTCAAAAATTGCTTTTGCAACAATACTATTGGTCATTTTTAAATCAAATTGATTTTCAATGAAAAGTTGTTTTAGG
>JAJDAE010000017.1 GCA_029262035.1 Candidatus Zhuqueibacterota bacterium | reverse complement strand
TTTCTGTGCAAGTTCATTAAATTGTGGCAGAAACATCTCGATCAAACCTATTGCAATGAGCACTGCAATGAAGCTGGTTAAAACGGATTCGCCCAGGAACTGATAAATCAGATGTTTTCTTTCGGCTCCGAAAACTTTTTTCACACCCACTTCTTTGCTGCGTTTGAGCGAACGTGCCGTCGCCAGATTCATAAAATTGACGCAGCCTATGAGTATGATCAGAAAGGCAATGGCCGAAAACAAATAAACGTTTGTAATATCGTTGTTTTGGGTGTCGAACATCAGCGCTGAATGCAAATGGATGTCAGTAACCGGCTGTAACCTGAGCTGCGTGGTTGCTGCATCTTTCTCTGACAGGTAGCGGTTTAATATGTCCGGTAGTTTGCTCTCCACAATTTTTGCATCGGTGCCGGGCTTTAACTTCAAATAACTGTAGGAAAAATACCAATCCCAGTTTTGAAAAATATCGGACGCAACTTGGTCGATTGTTAAACTTGAGGCAAGAAAATTTATATTCAGGTGCGAGTTGGCCGGAAAATCTTCAATAACACCCGTAATTTTATAATCTCTTTCGTCAGGTCGCATCATAATCCCGCCGGTGAAATGTAAAGATTTACCAACCACATCGGTTGTGCCAAAATATTTTACAGCCATCTCCCGGGTAAGAACAAGAGAACCTGGCGCATTCAGAGCGGTTGCAGCATCACCCGTAATAAACTCTAGGCCCAAAACGCTGATAACTTCCGGGTCGGTAAAAGAGAATAAATCACGGAAGGTCTTATTATCCTCGACATTTCGCAACGTGGGTCTCGAAATTGTAAACCGAACCGCCTTTTCAACCTCCGGGATTTCCCTTGCAATAGTAACCGCCATGGGTGCAGAGGTGACGGCCAGCTGCCGGGTGGCACCGCCTGCTTCGCTATCAACCACTAACCGGTAAACCCTGTCAGCATCCGGGATAAAATTGTCGTAACTGAGCTCATCGACTACCCACAATGCAATGAACGAAAAACAAGCTACTCCAATCGCTAACCCCAAAATATTTATGAGAGAATAAAGACGGTCTTTTAAAAGACCACGCAATATATTTTTTAGAAAAATTTTGAGCATGACAATTCCCTTAAATTAATTAAACCACCTTAAACTTGCCCAAGCAACCCCCCAAAAAAACAAAGAAGAACAGTCATTCCGGTCGCCGCTCTGAGCGTACCGGAATCTCCCCGAACAACCATATAAAAAGAGATTCTGCATCCGCAGGAATGACGATAAACTGGTCTTTTGTTATTTGGTGCTCACTTTTTTGCTTACTACACACTTACGTTAAATAACGGTTTCAATTTCGGGGAAGAGTTTTTTACGGGAACAGCACAACACCAACTACAATACTCGTGCCATTCGGTGAGTAACCTCAGATACGGACCATCGCTTAAAAAGGTTGTTCGCCTGCGTACTATTTTTGCGCGGAAGTGGACAATGCGGTAATCTTTTTAAGGGAACTTATTTAACGCAGGTTGGCGTTTCAACTTGCATGTTTTCTTTTTGCAAACTATAATACCACATATAAAATGCCACCCATCGACAACGGATATAGCACGGTTCTAGTATGGAAAAATCAAATAGAATCCAATTGTTTCAAGAAAAAAATACGAACCCACTGGGATGACCAAGAAGAAAAGTGGTATTTTTCAATTGTGGATGTGGTTGGCGTTTTAACAATCCCAACAATTATTGGAAAGTGCTGAATCACCGATTGACCAAAGAAGGCGGTGAGTTGGTTACAAATTGCAACCAACTGAAAATGTAATCTTCCGAAGGTAAATATGCATTAATTTTTGAAGGCAATTTAAAGACGGAATTGTTGAAGGAATAATTAAAGGCAAAGTAATGAAAAAAGAAATCATAAAATCCTTAACAAAAAATTTCGAAGCACACGCTAACAAAACAGCAAATGAGATCGAATTCTGGTTTGCCCGGGACTTACAACACTTGCTTGGTTATTCAAAGTGGGATAATTTTATTAACGTCATTACCAAGGCAAAAATAGCCTGCGAGACAGCGGGCCATGAGGTATCAGACCATTTTGCCGACATCGGGAAAATGGTCGCCATAGGTTCCGGGACTGAACGGGAAATTGCAGACTTCATGCTCACACGTTTCGCTTGTTACTTAATTGCTCAAAACGGCGACCCTAAAAAAGAGCCTATTGCTTTTGCTCAAAATTATTTTGCAGTTCAAACCCGTAAGGCTGAAATTATTGAACAGCGTATCAATGATTGGGAGCGGCTGCAAGCACGGCAAAAATTGTCACTTTCTGAAAAAGAACTTTTCGAACTCATATTTGAACAAACGGGTAGAGATAAAGACTTTGGCATCATTCGCAGCAAAGGCGACCGAGCGTTATTTGGTTTCACAACTGCCCGGATGAAACAGAAATTAGGCGTCAAATCAAATAGGTCTTTAGCTGATTTTCTGCCAACCATTACGGTTAAAGCCAAAGATTTTGCAACGGAAATTACAATTTTCAATGTGAAAGACAAAGACATTCACCAAGGGGGGGAAATTGCCTGGGAGCACATCACAAATAACAAAAGCGTGAGAAAACTATTGCTGGAAAGAGGTATCAAGCCGGAGAATCTGCCCCCGGAAGAAGACGTCAAGAAATTGGAAAGGCGGGTTAAATCCGAAGATAAAAAGTTTATTGAGAAACCTGACAAATTAGATAAATAGCTTCTCTCCCTTACATTAAATTATTTTTATGTCCTCTTACTCACACCGCAAACTCTCAACCGGATTTACCGTCGCTGCCCGGGCAGTTCTATGTTACAAAAAAGGTGGAGTAGGATCCACCCTACCCAAACTCGGCCTTCAATGATGTTTCTATCCGTCCGCTTACTGTTTTGCTACAGGCTTCCTTCCAACAAAGCCTCGCGGCTTTGCAGTTGCCTTTCGCTAATAATTACAGTACCTTAAAATCAAGATACCGGGGTTCACTTATAGGGGACTTACACCCCAGTAGTGCATGCCCATGCAGGGCGTACACAAGCAAAATTCAGCCGATGTAAAAAAGTGCGCGGCTGATTTAAGGGTTAGATATACTGAAAAAAAATTGATAAAGGCCTGCAAATTAAATTTAGAATCTCGTTAAGAGATAAGGAGTTAAAATGTCTATTTTTCAAGATCGAATGATTCGGGCTGCAAAGTTAGATGCAAACTTGTACGAAGAAGTCGAAGCCGACAAAAGCGCGATGGGGCAGGCGATGGGGGTGGTTGTTTTATCCAGTGTAGCGTCTGGCATTGCGTCGTTTAGTATCTTGGGGGTCGGTGGGCTATTAATGGGTACCGTAGCAGCTTTAATCGGCTGGTATGTTTGGGCTTTTATTACTTACTTTATTGGCACGAAACTCCTACCCGAACCTCAAACCTCTGCTGATCAGGGCGAGCTTTTACGTACAATCGGCTTTTCAAGTTCACCGGGTGTGATACGGATATTAGGAATTATTCCCGGGCTTTATTGGCTCGTTTCCATCGTCGCATCAGTTTGGATGTTAGTAGCTATGGTTATCGCGGTTCGCCAGGCTCTCGATTATAGCAATACATTGCGTGCGGTAGGCGTTTGTTTTATCGGGTGGGTTATTCAGGCAATCTTTTCAGCACTCATGTTTTCGATTCTTGGTCAGCCATGATAGCTTAATAAAAGTTAGTCGAAAAGCAGCTAACAAATCGGTCATACAATAGTTAGATTCATTCAGGATGTCTAACAGTAATAATCAAAGTCCGGTAAAGAAAACTCATGGTTTTTAACAAGGCGCAAGCCATAATCAAAGAACTCAGAAAACATCTATTTAGAATGACAATGCTCTCCATTGCCTTTTTCAGTTTACAATGCCTTGGGAGTCAGGAAGCTTCTGTTGAGAAGATAAATGGGTCATCCCGAACCCTCTTGCCTCTACTTATTGAAGAGCTTGTCGGACTCAGAGATGGCGAGACGGTGGACATAGCAGTTAAGTTCATGGGTAATTCGCAGGTGCCCCGTGATAACCGACTGAGCGAACCAGATAGCCTGATGTTGCAGATTCAGTTGCGGTTCGGTGTGCCAACCCGATTCCAATCTGGCAGTTTCCGCTGGTACCAGAAGGATGAATTATTCCAGGGTCAGCTAACGTCTACATCGGTAACTTATTATGGCGGTCAAGGTGGCCTGCCCAGTATGGATGGACGGTTCCAGTTCAGCATCACTCACCATGGGCACTATGAAACCTTTATCCCCACTACAGAAATTGTTCGACCGAAAAACGCCATTTCCATGAACAGCGAGCGAAAGTTGAAATAACCTGGTCTCCCACTCCAGCTACTCACACCGCAAACTCTCAACCGGATTAGCTGTTGCTGCCCGGGCAGCTTGCCAACTAACAGTCAACAATGCAACGACGAGAGTCACACCTGAAGCAAGCAAAAACACCCACCAATCCATTTTGATTTGGTAAGCGAAGTTTTGCAGCCAGCCGTTCATCACAATCCACGCAATCGGAGACGCGACGCTGCCGGCTATAAGCACCCAGACCGAAAACTCACGCAATAGCGATACGACAATTTTAATTGATGATGCGCCCAATACTTTGCGGATCCCAATTTCTTTGGTTCGTTCCTCCGCAGTAAACGCTGCTAAGCCAAACAAACCCAGACAGGCGATAAAAATAGACAGCAGCGAAAACAGAAAAAATACTTTCTGCAACTGCTGCTCCGACTGATAAAGCAGCTTGAGATTGTTATCCAGGAAATTGAATTCAAAAACTTCGCCCGGGAATAGTTCCTGCCATTTTTCATGGATAAATTCAACAGTTTGCGAAAAATTACCCGGATTGATTTTGACAGAAATTGCGGTGATATCTTCCGGTTCAGCTATCAAAAAAAGCATTGGCTGGATTTTCAAATGCAAGGATTGCAGATGAAAACCTTTGACCACGCCAACGATCTGGCCTTCCTGGATTTGGTCGGGACCCACTGTCATAACCAGCTCTTTTCCGATGGCTTCCTCTGCCGTTGTACAGCCGATGGTTTGCACCGCTCTTTCATTTAGAATAAAACCACCTTTTGCATCCATGCCGCGCTCTTTGGAGAACTCTCGGCCACTAACCAAATCAACGCCGTAGGTCTCGAAAAAATCGTAATCGCTCTTAAGCAAAATCAAATTGTAAGTATCGTCTGTATCTTTCCTGCGAAAATTGGTATCCCCCAACACTTTCGTACCCGGCACATTTGATGAAGCGGAAACAGACTTGATGCGGGCATCACTCAAAAGTGCATCCCGAAATGTCTTCACATTGCTGCGAACATTATTGCTTTCTGCCGCAAGTGTGATAATATTTTCCTTGTCAAAACCCAATTCCTTGTTTTGCAAAAATACCATTTGCTGATAAACTGTGATTGTGCCAATAATAATCGTGATTGAAATGGCAAATTGAATAACGGCCATAGTGCGCCTGAAAGTGGACTTACCGCTCCCGGTTTGGACATTCCCTTTAAGCGCACGAATGGGCTCAAAATTGCTTAAAAATAAAGCAGGGAACAGACCGGCAATCAAACCCGTTCCCAGCGTGATTGCCAGCAGAAGCAGCCAGTTTCCGGTCTGATATAGTAAATGGGGGGATACGGTTTTACCGGTAATTTCGTTGAAAACCGGCAAAAAAAACGAAATAAGCGACATCGCAAAAACCGATGCGAGGCCAGCCATAAAAATCGACTCCCCAAAAAATTGTTGCAAAAGCTGCTTTTTATTTGCGCCAACTGTTTTACGTAGTCCGACTTCCTTTGCCCTTTTCTTTGCACGAGCCGTGGTCAAATTCGTAAAATTGATGCAGGCAATCAGCAGGATCAAAGCGGCGACTATGGAGAAAATATAAACGGTGGTCATGCTTCCCGGCGGTTCAATCTCCCATTCCCTGCCCGGCAACAGATGGATGTCAAGCAACGGTTTCAACTGGACTTGAAAAACATCGGTCACAGCTAAATCCGGACCGAAATAACCGAGGAATTCTTCGGCAACATAAGTTTGCAAAAATGCCGGAAATTTATCCTTGAGATTTTGCAGGGATGTGCCTTCGGCGAGCAGCAAATAAGTATAGAGCTGCTTGCCAAACCACTGGTTAATTTCCCCGGGTGGATAGGATGCCAGCGACAGCAGGACATCAAAACGAATATGAGAATTGGTGGGCACTTCTTCCAGAATACCGGTAATTTTAAAATCAACCGGAGCGCCCTGCCAATCTACCGTTAGGGTTTTGCCGAGTGCATCCTCAACTCCCAAGTATTTCAAAGCATAGTCACGGGCGATAACAGCGGTATACGGTTCGGTCAGCGCAGAGTTTTTATCGCCTTCCTGCAATCGGAAATCGAAAACTTCGAAAATGGAATTGTCCGCGACAAATAACTTCTGCTTGCGAAACATATTCCGGTGGTCCTTCAGATACATTTCGGCGTTTTCTAATCGGACTGTGTTTTCTATTTCAGGGTAATCACGCACTAATGCCGGTCCCCAAGGTCCTGCTGCCAATGGCGCCTGGCCGTGCATTTCCTTAAAATCCCAACTGCGCTCCAAACGATAAATTCGTTCGGCATTTTCATGAAACTGATCGTAACTCAACTCATCCTGCACCCAGAAATAAATCAAGGCACAAGCAGCAATGCCGATGGCAAGGCCGGAAATATTTATAAAAGAATAAAGTTTATTAAAAGAGAAACTTCTAAACGCAATTTTGAAATAATTTTTAAACAAAACATTTCCCCTCGCCTTGTTGAGGCAATTATCTGTTTTTATTGTTTGAAAAAGAGAATGATTTTCTATGAATACAATACCTGTGCCAACCGGGAGACAAGCAAAACCGGCTGGGACAGCGCAAACAACAATGTTCGCATTCGCTCAAAAATAGTCCGAATGCGAACATTGCTCGGCCTCTAATTCAAACGGGAAAGTAACCCGCATTCCAT
>JAJDAE010000160.1 GCA_029262035.1 Candidatus Zhuqueibacterota bacterium | reverse complement strand
GTATATCACGTGATGAATGAAATGGAGCAAGTACTGGGCGGTTTAACCCGCGGCTTGGACTTGTCCATTTTGGATAAAGGCTGGGGCGAGCAAAATGGCCGTTCGCTCAGTTATTTGGTTCAAGCTAATTCACTGGGCGCTATTTTGCCGAACAATTCTCCGGGGGTACATACACTTTGGTTGCCGAGTATTCCGTTAAAAGTACCACTGGTTCTGAAACCCGGCAGCCAGGAACCCTGGACGCCTTTCCGCGTGATTCAGGCCTTTATTGAAGTTGGTCTACCTGCCGAAGCATTTGGATTTTATCCCACCGATTATTCCGGTGCATCAGAGATTTTATTACGCAGCAGTCGGTCTATGTTTTTTGGCGATGCCGCAACGGTGAAAGCCTGGGAAAAAGATCATCGTGTGCAAACCCATGGGCCGGGTTGGAGCAAAGTAGTTTTTGGTAAAGATAAAATTGATGATTGGGAGAGCTATCTAAATACAATGGTTGACTCCATTTCTATTAACAGCGGCCGTTCTTGTTTGAATGCCTCCGGCATCCGGGTGCCGGCTAAAGGTCGTGAAATAGCTGAAGCTTTAGCGCAACGATTGGCTGCAATTGAAGCCAAATCTATGAACGACCCAAACGCTAAACTCGCGGCTTTCGTGAATCCTGTTGTTGCCGAGCGAATTTCTCAAATGATCGACAATGGCCTGGAAGAAGGCGGCGCTGAAGACCTGACTGCAAAATACAGAAAAGGCGACCGATTGGTTGAAATCGATGGTGCGACAATTTTACAACCAACCTTAGTTTGGTGCGACAATCCGGAGCATACTTTGGCTAGTTCAGAGCTCCTGTTCCCGTTCGCAAGTTTTGTTGAAGTACAGCAGGATAAAGTTTTAGAATCTATGGGACCAACGCTCGTTTGTACAGCCATCACCGAGGACAAACAGTTTAGGAATGAAATTTTGGCAGCACCCAATGTTGATCGCTTAAACTTTGGTGCAATTCCTACAAGCAAAATTAGCCCCACTCAGCCACATGAGGGAAATTTGTTTGAACATCTTTATAAACAAAGAGCTTTACAAATGATTAATGATTAATGATTAATGATTAATGGAATAGTATGGGCTATGAGGAACTTAAACAGAGAACGAAAGAGTTTGCGCATCGGTGTGTGAAATTGGCTATTTCCTTACCCAGGACAAAGCTCGGCAGGCATATCGAAGGGCAATTGATTAGATGTTCTACTTCAGTGGCCGCAAACTATCGGGCATCGTGTGTGGCGCAGTCAAAAGCGGCGTTTATTGCAAAAATTAGCATAGTAGTTGAAGAAGCCGATGAATCTGCCTTTTGGCTGGATTTTATTATCGAAGAAGAGTTGCTTAAAGAAAAATTAGTGGAACCGTTACAAGCCGAAGCAAAAGAATTAACCGCAATTTTCATTGCATCCAGAAAAATAGCGCAGAAAAGAAAAATTAATCAATAGACAATAATCATTCAAAGAATGTCAGATATAAAATACCATCTCGCCCAAGCCAATATTGCAAAAATGCTAGCCCCGCTCGATGATCCGCTTATGGATGGTTTTACTAAACAGCTCGAATATATCAACAGAATTGCAGATATAAGCCCCGGCTTTATTTGGCGTTTCCAAACTGAAGAGGGAGATGCAACCGCCCTGCGTCCGTTCGACGATGAGACTATTTTATTCAACATGTCGGTTTGGGAGTCGGCTGAAGCGCTGCATCAATATGTATATCGAAGTAACCACAATAAACCGTTAAAAGATAGAAAACAGTGGTTTGTGCCAACCGGAAAGCCAGCATTGGTGATGTGGTGGATTGTTGCAGGTACGATACCAACGCCTGCCGATGCTCTTGAAAGAATCGATACTTTGGAGAAACTGGGACCATCTGCCGAGGCATTTACTTTCAAGGTTCAATATAAACCGGATGGCTCATTAATTGGTGCGCCTAATTGAGTTCTGAAATGAAAAAGTTTGACTTTGAACCAACTACCCGAATTGTTTTTGGTTATAATTCATTAGAGCAACTGGCTGATTTGGTTTCTCAAATTGGAAGCTCTAAAGCTTTGGTCATCACCGATAAAGGCTTGGTAAAAACCGGACATGTAGAAAAAGCGCTGAGCTTGTTGAGAAAGCGTTCTATCTCGACACAGGTTTTTGCTGATGTTGAGGAAAATCCGGCAACGCGTCATGTTTATGCAGGTGTGCAAGCAGCCAACGATTTTAGCCCCGATATTTTAATAGGCCTTGGCGGGGGCAGCTCTATGGATTGCGCCAAAGGCATTAATTTTATTTATACCAATGGCGGCAAGATGGAAGACTATTGGGGTATCGGCAAAGCCAAAAAGCCAATGCTGCCGTCAATCGGGATTCCTACCACCGCCGGAACCGGTAGCGAGGCACAATCTTACGCGTTGATTGCACAGGAAGAAACTCACAGCAAAATGGCGTGCGGCGATATTAAGGCGCGTTTCACATCAGTGATTCTCGATCCTGAATTAGCGAAAAGCGCCCCACGGGAAGTAAAGGCAGTCACTGGAATGGATGCTATTTCTCATGCGGTTGAGAGTTTTGTTTGTACCCGTAAAAATGCCATTTCACAAATGTTTGCTAAAGAGGCCTGGCGGTTACTTTCTTCTAATTATAAAAGAATTTTGGAGGAACCGGAAAACACCGAAGCGCTTGGGCAAATGCTTTTAGGTGCAAATTTTGCCGGATCGGCAATCGAGAATTCCATGTTAGGAGCTGCCCACGCGTGTGCGAATCCGCTGACAGCTCGCTACAAAATAACCCATGGCATTGCTGTTGGACTTATGTTGCCTCACGTTGTTAGGTTTAACGCTGAAACGGTAAATGGGGGTTATGACACCCTGGCCATAGGCGGAGCGGGTAAGCTTGCTGCCCAAATTTCTGACTTCAGAAAAATCAATAACTGGCCGGAAAATTTACGAGATTTTGGAATTAGTGAGGGCGAATTGCCTGTTTTAGCTAAAGATGCGGTAGACCAGTGGACAGCAAAGTTTAATCCACGTCCACTTGGTGAAAAAGAATTATTAGAATTATATAGATTGGCTTACTAAAATGACCCTTACATTTTTAAAACATAGTTCGCATAGATTTATGGTTTTGTTTTTTTCTGCATTCCTGGCTCTCTCTGCGTTAAGTCTTGAAGTTAAGTCAAAGCCAAAGGATGATACAAATGACGGAAAATCCTGGCCCATGTTCAGGGGAAATTCACAGCTTACGGGTTTTGTGGATGGGCAACTTCCCGATAACCCGGAACCACTCTGGAGCTTTCAGGCATCAGATGCTATAGAATCGACAACGGCAATTGCAAACGGCATGGTTTATTTTGGTGATATGGCTGGTGCATTTTATGCGGTAGATTTTAAAACCGGTAAACTGAAATGGCAAATTCAAGCCGAAGACGAAATCAAGTCATCACCAATAGTTTTGGGAAACAAGGTTTTCTTTGGAGATGAATTTGGTAAGTTCCACGCCGTGAATGCAACCAGTGGCGATTCGCTCTGGTCGTTCTGGGCTGAAGGTGGTCTAACATCGTCGCCAAATGTTTATAAAGACCGGATTCTTGTGGGAAGTTACGATAGCAATCTTTATTGCCTCGATAGTAAATCCGGCAAGCCGCACTGGAAAATTGAAACCGAAGGGTACGTGCACGCAACCCCCGGCATTTATGATGGCAAGGTCTTTAGTACCGGTTGCGATGGCTATTTGCGAGTTATCGATATTATGTCCGGAAAAGAAGAGAACAAAATTGAATTGGCGGAATATGTTGCTGCAAGTCCGGCCATTCATAATGGCCGATCTTTTCTGGGTACTTTTAGCAATCAAATTGTTTGCGTTGATTTGGCCGCTGCCAAAGTTGCATGGCGATATGAAAACAGCAAACGTAAATTCCCTTATTATTCATCTGCAGCCGTCGTAGACGATCTGGTAATAATTGGGGGGCGCGACAAGATTCTTCATGCGCTTTCTCCACAGACAGGTGAAGAACGCTGGTCTTTTTCAGCGCGTTCGAAGTTCGAATCTTCGCCGGTTATTGTTGGTGGCAAAGTGGTTATTGCTTCAAGCAGCGGTATTGTTTTTATTCTCAACCGAGAAACGGGTGAAAAAAATTGGGACTTTGAGACAGGGGCGGGAATTGTAGCTTCTGTGGCTTTTGCAAATGGCAAGTTTATAATCGGAAACGCAGATGGTGTTTTGTTCTGCTTTGGAAAAAAACAGTAAGACCTCGTTGACGCTGTAACAAAGAGAAGAAAGTGGGTTACCTGCCTTGATTTCTCCCTTTAATAAGGGGAGAGTAAGAGGGGTTATAATAATGCAGCAAACCACTTTCTTCGCACTCCACCTATGGCTGAGGTTTTATAAATAATTAAGGAAATTATGACCAACTCAAAATCAGCAACAGCGGAACCGGCAACCTCGAGATTAGATCTGAAAGAAACTGAAGTTGGTAGTGTTTTTGTATCAAACTATCCGCCCTATTCCTTTTGGGGCGAAGAAAAACTTGCAGAGGGATTCCAAGCTTTAAATTCGAAACCAGATGTGCAAAATACTCTCGGTCTCTACATGCACATTCCGTTTTGCCGGAAGCGCTGTAAGTTCTGTTACTTCAGAATTTATACCGATAAAAACAGTGACCAGATTCAGGAATATTTGAACGCACTTGCAACTGAGGTTGAGTTGTACAGCCGGTTGCCATCGGTACAGGACCGGCCGCTAAAGTTCATCTATTTTGGTGGCGGTACGCCTTCTTACATCAGCGTAAAACATTTAAAGCTTTTAGCGGAAAGAGTGAAAGCTGTGTTGCCCTGGGATTCCGCTGAAGAAATTGCTTTTGAGGCCGAGCCCGGTACATTGACCCGGTCTAAGTTGCAAGCCATCCGTGAAATTGGTGTAACCCGATTGAGTCTGGGCATTGAAAATTTCAGCGATTTTATTTTGCAGGAAAATGGCCGGGCGCATTTGTCGCCGGAGATTTTTAAGGTTCAGCCATGGATACAAGAACAGGGTTTTGAGCAACTAAATATCGATTTGATTGCCGGCATGGTCGGCGAAACCTGGGATAGCTGGAAAGACAATGTAAAAAAGACAATTGATTACGATGCCGACAGCGTGACAATTTATCAGTTGGAATTGCCCTTTAATACCGTTTATACAAAAATGTTGTCAGAAAGTGGTGGCGAGCAGATTCACGTTGCCAATTGGCAAACTAAACGCGAGTGGCACCAATACGCAATCGAGGAATTACAACAAGCCGGTTATGAAATTTCCAGCGCTTATACAATGGTAAAAAAAGGCAAAAAAACTAACTTTGTTTATCGCGATTCGGTCTGGCAAGGTACAGATATGCTCGGAACCGGCATTGCCTCTTTTGGACACATGAACGGTATTCATTTACAAAATACTGCTTCCTGGGCGGATTATATAGAACCGTTAACATTGGGAAAACTGCCTTTAAAACGCGTTTTAATACCATCGGCTCAAGAGATCCTGGTTCGCGAAATGATCCTGCAACTAAAGCTGGGTTGGCTGCGTACCAGCTACTTCAAAAAGAAATTTAATGCCGATATTACAGATCAATTTAAATTATCATTTCAGAAATTAGCGGACGAAGGCATGCTGACGTTTGACGAAACTGAGGTTCGCTTAACTGCAAAAGGATTACTACAGGTCGACACTCTTTTGCCTGAATTCTATGCAGATAAATATAGAAATTCAAGATATACTTAAAATAATGATAAAGAACTCTTCCCTGTTAAAGATAAGTTTTTTAATCATAACCAAAACAGGAGAAAAGACATGAAGTCTATATACAAAACTTCAATGACTTTTATTTTTTTTGTTCTAGCATTCTCAATGGTCAGTGCCTCAGAAGGTGGCGCAGACTGGCCGCAATTTCGTGGTAATAATCATGATAGCAAGGCTCTGCAAACGGATATTTTCCAAGAAGGTTATGGTCTAAAAGTAGCTTGGAAAAAACCGCTGGGCTCCGGTTACTCCAGTGTTTCTATTGCTGATGGTCATGCTGTAACCATGTTTTCTGACAGCACCTTTGATTATGTGGTTTCTCTTGATGCAACCACTGGCGCTGAGAAGTGGCGTACTAAAATTGACTCAACATATATCGGACACGATGGTTCACATAACGGCCCGATTTCAACCCCGCTTATAAACGATGGAAAAGTTTATGCACTAGGTCCAAAAGGACACGTGATAGCGCTTGACCTAAAAACGGGCAAAGAGATATGGTCGGGTAATTTACCGAATGATCACAAATCTCTGCCACCATTCTATGGCTATACAACATCCCCAATGATAAGCGGTGATGTTTTTGTTATAGAAACCGGCGGCCCAAACAGTACCATGTCCGGCTTTGATAAAAATACAGGGAAAGTGCTTTGGTCAACCGGAAATGATACGGTCAATTATCAATCTCCAATTACTTTTAATTTTGATGGTACAGAGCACCTTGTTTGCGTTGGTGACAAATATCTATATGGTTTAGATCCGAAAACAGGTAATAAATATTGGGAATTTCATCATAATGGCGGTCGCACCACTATCAATCCGGTTCTTGTGGGTTCAAATAAATTATTCTTTGACCCGACCGGTAGAGAAGCTGTTCTAATTGAAATTAACAAAGAAAGTGATAACTATAAAGTTAACGAGCTGTGGAAAACAAGAGAAACAACACGGACTCTTAATACCCCGGTTTATCATGATGGCAATCTTTACGGGTATACCGGCAATTTTTTGTGCAGTGTTGATGCAGAAACAGGTAAATTAAATTGGAAGTCCCGTCCGCCCGGAGCCGGTTTTTTAATTCTTGTTGATAACCATTTGGTTGTAATTACGCGGCAGGGGGCAATGCACGTTGTAAAAGCCAGCCCTGATAGCTACCAGGAAGTCGCCAGTCTTGAAGTTTTTAACCAATTGACCTGGACGCCGCCAAGTTTTGCAAATGGAAAAATCTATGCACGTAATCTGTATGAAATTGCCTCCATTGATGTTGTGCCAACTGATATGCCTTTGGCCAAAGCTGAGCAGGCAGAAAAACAGATGTGGCTGCCTAACACAGAATTTGGTAAATGGGTAAGCAGTATTGAAAGAGCTCAGAATAAGAAGCACCTCATCGATAATTTTATGGCGAAACAAAAAAGTTTTCCGGTAATTGAAGGGAAAAAATACGCACATTTAATCTATCGCGGTGTAGCCTCGGATGTGGCGGTTGCCGGTGATATGACCGCTGCCAATGCCAATGCGCCTTTAAATAGAATCAAAGGTACAGATTTTTATTATGCTTCATTTGAATTTAATCCGGACGCCCGTTTAAACTACAGCTACAATATTAATTTTGATCAACGGAACCCTGATCCTCGAAATAAAGTTCAGGTTCCCTCTGTTTTTGGCCCCATGTCACAACTTGCGATGCCCGATTGGAAACGACCAATGCACTTTGATACCCCGACTCATGAAATGCGGGGTATGCTTGATAGTTTGAATTTTGAAAGTAAAGTACTTAACAACGCTCGTACCGTTAAAGTTTATTTGCCTGCCGGATATGAGAATAGTAAACGGCGGTACCCGGTCGTTTACATAAACAGTGGCAACCAGGCGATCCAGTTTGCAAATATTCCCAATACTTTGGATAATTTAATTGGGAAAACAATTGAACCGGTGATTGCCGTGTTTGTTGATGCCCCAAATAGCGGTCAGGAATATGCGCGGGCGCAGCGTGATCAACATGCAGAAATGTTTGCGACTGAGCTCGTACCAATGATCGACGGAAAGTACCGTACCATGGCCAAGGCTGAATCGCGTGCTTTCATTGGTGGAGATGAAGGTGCTTACGCAGCAATTTATACCGCCTTTAAATACCCCGGAACATTTAGTCAATTAGGTGGTCAATCTACCCATTTACTGGCTGGCAATGGCGGTGAAGAAATTTTTGCATTGCTTGGTGAGTCGAAAAAACTATCCGTTAGATTTTATCTCGATTGGGGTACTTATGACTACGAGGGTAATGGTTTCAGTTGGATTGATGACAATAAAAAATTGGTGAAATTACTCGAGGAAAAAGGGTATAATTGGACCGGTGGTGAAGTCAGTGATGGCTGGGGTTTCGCAAGTTGGAGAAACCGTACAGACAAAGTTTTAGAAACATTTTTTCCGCTGAAGAAAACTCAAAAGTAAGATAAAAATAAATTATGTCGGTACCCATTGGCAGGCTGGTTAAATCATCCGGTAGCCAATGGGTACCGTTTAATTATTATGGTACTTAACTT
This sequence comes from Candidatus Zhuqueibacterota bacterium, assembly GCA_029262035.1. Classification (GTDB taxonomy): domain Bacteria; phylum Zhuqueibacterota; class Zhuqueibacteria; order Oceanimicrobiales; family Oceanimicrobiaceae; genus JAJDAE01. Next base: position 10,246 of record JAJDAE010000160.1, on the reverse strand, counting down.
CTATTATTCATGAATTTTGCCACGAAGACTCTAAATCACAAAGATTCACAAAGTTATGGAAGAAGGTGTTTTGAAAGTTAAAATTCAATTACTATGAAGCAAAATTTTTCATAACACTTTTATTTTTAAATCTTTGTGTCCCCTTACTGTCTTTGTGTCTTGGTGGCAATGAATTATTCAGGTTAATAAAATGTTGGAAGTTTTCTTCACTGAAGATAACGGATGAAAAAATAGTAATTACCAATTTCTTTAGATTTAGTATCTGATATTTTTAATTAATCGAGGAGGGTTTTATGCAAAGAGTACATATAGTTTTTTATATCTTAACATTGCTAACATTGCTAATAATGCAATTGACAAGTGTTTTTGGTGCAGAGAAAAAAAGTGATTGGCCGCAATGGCGAGGAAAAAACTATGATGCCATAGCTTTAGAATCGGATGTTTTCAAAGAAGGACATGGGCTGAAAATCGCCTGGAAGAAACCATTAGGTTCCGGTTATTCAAGCATTTCCATTGCAGGTGATCATGCCGTTACCATGTTTTCTGACAGCACTTATGATTACGTAGTTTCACTCGACGCAAATTCAGGCGCCGAAGAATGGCGGGTTAGAATAGATTCAACCTACATCGGTCATCATGGCTCACATAATGGTCCTATTTCAACCCCGATTATAAATGATGGAAAAGTCTATGCATTAGGTCCTAAAGGTCATTTACTCGTCATCGATCTTGCGACTGGTAAAAAGGTATGGGCAAAAAATTTGAAAAGCGATCATGAGGCCGTAGAGCCTTTTTACGGTTTTTCAACATCGCCATTGATTCATGGAAATGTTTTTATTGTTGAAACCGGTGGCTTAAATAGTACCATATCGGGATTTGACAAAAATACCGGTAAACTGCTGTGGGCCACAGGTACGGATACCGTTCAGTATCAATCCCCTATGATAATAAATGTAGGTAATGAAGCTCAGGTTGTTTGCGTTGGCGACAAATACTTATATGGCTTAAACCCCGAATCCGGGAAAATGCTTTGGGAGCACTATCACAATGGGCGCTGGAGAAGCATAAACCCGGTTTTTATTGACTCGAATAAAATGTTCGTAAATCATAGCCAACGTGAATCGGTACTACTTTCAATTAATAAAAATTCTGATGAGTATTCTGTTGAGGAACTGTGGAAATCGAGAGAAAGTGTCCGTACCTATAATACGTCAGTGTATCATGAAGGATATATATATGGTTACTCGGCGCGTTTTATAAATTGCATTGACGTGAAAACCGGGGAGTTGAAATGGAAATCCCGGCCTCCTGGTGATGGTTTTTTGATTTTAGTTGATGGACACCTGGTGGTCGTTAATAAGCGACAGGGCTCCATTCATATTGCAAAAGCTTCACCGGAAGGTTATGAGGAACTCACAAGTCTGGATGTTTTGGACGGCCTAACCTGGAACCCGCCAAGTTTTGCGGGTGGTAAGATTTATGCGCGAAGTCTTACACATATAGCAGCAATTGATATCGTTCCAACAGTTCAAAGCTTGACTAAAAAAGAAGAAGCACCGGAAAAACAAATGTGGATTCCGGAGTCAAAGTTTGGGAAATGGGTCGCCACAGTTGAGGCAGCAGAGAATAAAAAAGAACTTATCGATGAGTTTGTAGGCAAACATAAGAGTTCTCCGTACATTGAAGGCAAGAAGTATGCACATATATTTCATAATGACAAAGTTTCCGATCTTGCCTTGGCTGGGGATGTTATTGCTGCAAACGCAGAACAGGTTTTGAATCGTATTGAGGGTACGAATTTTTATTATGCCTCATTCGAATTGAAATCAGACGCCAGATTGAATTACCGTTTCACGAAAAATTTTGATAACAGGATTCCTGATCCCAATAATCCGATACAAGTGCCTTCCGTTTTTGGACAAATGTCGCAAATTGCGATGCCCGACTGGAAGCGACCAACACATTTCGATGCGCCAACTCATGAAATGCGCGGGATGCTTGATAGTTTGAATTTTGAAAGTAAGGTGCTCAGCAACGCCCGGACGATCAAAGTTTACTTGCCTGCGGGTTATGCAAATAGCGAAAAACGGTATCCGGTAATTTATGTCAATCATGGCAATCAGGCGATTCAGTTTTCCAATATTCCCAACACGCTGGACAATTTAATTGGGAAAACCATTGAACCGGTTATTGCAGTTTTTGTGGATGCTCCTACAGCATTTCAGGAGTATGCACGCCAGCAGCGTGACCAGTTTGCTGAGATGATCGCAACAGAAGTCGTCCCCATGATCGACGGGAAATACCGTACAATCGCAAAAGCCGAGGCTCGCGCTTTTACTGGTGGAGATGAAGGGGGCTATGCAGCTATCTATACTACTTTCAAACAGCCCGGAACTTTTAGTATGGTAGGTGGTCAATCTACTCATTTACTGACTGGAAATGGGGGCGAAGAAATCTTTGCCTTGCTTGAAAGTTCAAAAAAACTGCCTGTGAGCTTTTATCTTGACTGGGGAACATATGATTATCGTAGCCCGGGCGGTGGTTTTAGCTGGATAGATGACAATAAAAAATTGATAAAATTACTCGGGGATAAAGGATATTCCCTGGCTGGCGGTGAAGTCAGCGATGGTTGGGGTTTTGCCAGCTGGCGTAATCGCACCGATAAAATATTAGAAACATTTTTTCCTTTAAAGAAAACTCAAAAGTAAGAATTAACAGCACAATTATATATCCTTTGATGCTAATGAGTTGGCATCAAAGGATATTCTTTAATTACTAGCTTGACCTGTTTTCATGATGTAACCTAAAATAAAGAGGTTTGAAAAATGGTAAACTTTTTATATAGAAATATTTTCATTCTTTTTTTGCTCTTAAGTTTAAGTTCTTTGGTTCATTCAGGACCAAATGATTGGCCGCAATGGCGTGGACAGAACCATGACAGCAAAGCCATTGATTCCGGTGTCTTTGAAAAAGGCCATGGCCTCAAAGTTTCCTGGAAAAAAACTCTGGGATCGGGCTATTCCAGTATTTCTATTGCTGACGGTCATGCAGTAACGATGTTCTCTGACAGCACCTTTGATAATGTTATTTCATTTAATGCCGAAACCGGGGCTGAAAACTGGCGCTACCAAATTGATTCTACCCACCAAGTGAACTCGCCTTCATATTGGGGACCGCTTTCTACTCCCGTTATAAACGATGGTAACGTTTACGGATTCGGTCCAAAAGGCCAACTTTTTTCTGTTGATTTAAAATCTGGCAAAGAGAATTGGAAAATCAATATTGCTTCGGAATATGACGCAGTGAGACCAAGTTGGGGGTTTACAACTTCACCTATTGTATATGATGATGTTCTGATTCTCGAAACGGGAGCTGAGAGCAAAACCATTTCTGGATTTGATAAAAAGGCCGGAAAGATGCTGTGGTCTGCGGGTACCGATACCGTTGTTTATCATTCACCAATCATAACCAACATCGATGATAAGGACCAGTTGGTTTGTGTTAGTTCTAAATACTTATATGGCTTGAATCCCAAAGATGGCACCAAGTACTGGGAGTATTTCCACAATAGTGGTAGCGCCTCTCTCAGCCCTGTAGCAATGGGGGCAAATAGATTGTTGTTGACCTATGCTTTTAATGGTCGCCAAACTGAAGCCCTGGAAATTAAAAAAGAAGGCAATAGTTACAAATTAAGTGAATTGTGGAAAAGTCGGGAAGCAGGAAGAACCTGGAGTTCGACTGTCTATCATGAAGGCAATCTCTATGGCTATACTGCCAGATTTACTGTTAGTATTAATGCTGAAACTGGAAAATTAAATTGGAAATCTCGGATACCAGGTGATGGTTTTATGGTTCTGGTTGATGGCCATCTTGTAACGGTAACCAAAGCAGGCACTGTACACTTGGCAAAAGCATCCCCGGATAGTTATGAAGAATTAGCCAGCGTGGACGCTCTTGGCAGTCTTACCTGGACACCTCCAAGTTTTGCTTACGGTAAAATTTTTGTTCGCAGTTTGCGCGATATTGCCGCAATCGACATAGTTCCAACGGATCAGATGGTGACCGAGAAGAAAGTGGAACAACAAATGTGGTTGCCAAGGTCTGGATTTGCCAAATGGGTTGAAACAGTTGAAAAGGCAGATAATAAAGAACAGCTTGTTGCAGAATTTCTCTCGAATCATAATGCTTCCCCATACATTGAAGACAAAAAATATGCACATGTGTTTTATTATGGTGAGGCCAAAGACTTGGTAATCCGTGGTGACGTGCTGGATACACAAATGGATGTGGCTATGAATCACATCAAAGGCACTGATTTTTATTATGCCTCATTCGAGTTAAAATCAGATGCCCGTGTAGATTATATGTTTACCAAAGACTTTGGTCCCGGCATGACCGACCCGCTTAATCCAGTTGTTGTTCCCGGGTATTTTGGAGATATGTCACAGATCGCCATGCCAGACTGGAAGAAACCTACACACTTTGATGAACCAATGCACGCAAAACGCGGTAGCCTTGACAGTCTGAACTTTGATAGCAAGGTCCTCGAAAACTCGAGAACGGTCAAAGTTTATTTGCCTGCTGGCTACAAAAAAGGCAGTCAGCGCTATGCGACAGTTTATGTTAACAATGGCCAGGAGTATATTGAGGATGCGAAATCACAAAATACTTTAGATAACCTCATTGGCAAATCAATTGAACCGGTGATAGCTGTTTTTATCTACGGCCCGCATGATTTCCCTGAATATGCACGGACTGGTAGAGATAAATACGCTGAAGCAGTCGCCAAAGAACTTGTGCCCATGATTGATCGAAAATACAGGACAATCGCTAAGCAAAAAGCCAGAGCATTTTTCGGGGGTGATGAAGGCGGTTACGCTGCTTTGAATACCGCATTTCAGTATAGTGATTTGTTTGGAATGGTGGGCGGCCAATCAACCCATCTGCTATTAGGTCATGGGGGAGAGGAAATCCTCAAATTAATTAAGGATTCTGATAAATTAAATCTCGGATTCTATCTCGATTGGGGAAGTTATGATGCCAGGAGGCAAGACCAATATAGTTACAAAACTAATAACGAAGATCTTGTAAAGCTCTTAGAAGAAAAAGGCTACACCTGGACTGGCGGAGAATACCCCGAAGGGTTTGGCTATTCCAGTTGGCGCAACCGAACCGACAAAGTTCTGGAAGCATTTTTTCCATTGAAAAAGACTCAGAAGTAAAATAACCCTTGATAAGGCGGAATTAATGAATCGTATTGCAAGTTAATTCCGCCTATCTTTTTGAGGTTTGAAATGAGTAGAAGTCGATGTCAATATTATCTTTCCGTGTTTTTCAGATGACTTCGATGAGGTGGCTCCCTTCATTACCAAGTCGAAGCCGGTGTGGTGTGCGGGTGTTAAACAAGTTATTCAATTTGCACAAGCAAAGAAGGAAGGTAGGATGAAATTAAGTCAAAATAATTTGGTTAAATGTTTATTGTTTTTAGTGATAGCTGTCTGTTTATTAAACGTTAACGGATTTGCCGGGCCAATTGCCAAAGAGGCCGACAACGACTGGCCAAAATGGCGTGGCCCAAACGGTGACGGGCTTTCCGCAGAAACCGGTCTGATGACAGATTGGCCTGAAGGCGGCCCGGAGATACTTTGGCAGGCAGGTTCAGGTGACGGATATTCGGGTATGTCAGTATCAGACGGTCGACTTTTTACCCTTTATGGCCGGGGTAGCGATGAAATACTGGTTTGTTTAGACGCCAAAACCGGTGAGGAAATTTGGCAATACCGATTGGATTCAATATTTAAAAATCGTTATGGGCATGGCCCGCGTTGCACGCCAACTGTAGATAAAAATATGGTTTACGGAATTAGCGCCGGGGGTAAGTTGGTTGCAGCAAACGCTATAAAAGGCAATGAAATCTGGAAAATTGATCTCGTGAAAGAATTTGGCGCCAAGATTCCAATCTGGGGCATTTCGACATCACCATTGGTTTATAATGATTTTCTGCTGGTTGATGTTGGCGGAAGTGGCGAGAATGGCTTTATGGCTTTCAATAAAAAAAGCGGCAACATAGTGTGGAAAACAAAAACCGATATGCCGGGTTATTCCGTTCCGGTGGTGGTTGAGGTAAATGGATTAAAACAAGCGCTTAATTTTAGCGGGAATGAACTTATCTCTGTTAATCCTGAAACCGGGAAAAAATACTGGGCTTTCCCATGGCTAACAAATCATGAGGTGAATGCCGCAACCCCGATTTTTGTCAGTCCGGATAAAGTGTTCGTTTCATCCGGTTATGGTGTCGGTGGCGCGCTGTTGCAAGTAAATGCGGGTAAAGGTGATGCCAATGTAAAGCAAATCTGGAAAAGCCGTGTCATGCGCAATCATTTTGCAACATCGCTGCTTTTGGGGGACTATCTTTACGGTTTTGATAATGACAAGTTTAAATGCATCAATATCAATACTCAGGAAGAAAAATGGGTGACACGCGGATTTGGCAAAGGCTCGGCAATTTATGCGGATGGCTTTATCATTCTTCTGAGTGAGAAGGGCAAGTTGGTTCTGATTCAGGCAACGCCTGAAAAATATATCGAAAAAGCATCGGTACAAATGTTGAAAGGCCGCAGCTGGACTGTGCCGACGCTGGCGAATGGCAGGCTCTTTATTCGAAATCAGGGAAAAATTTTAGCAATTAAAATGAAGTGAAAACAATTAAACGAAGAATTTAATCTTTAGAAAAAATATTATCAGACACAAGTTACGGAGGTAAATACAGATGAAGATACGAAAGAAATTATATGGCTTATTAATAGTGAGTTTAATCGTTCCATTTTCCCTGTTTGCGCAGGATGAGGATGATATAAATTACTGGTGGGCAGATACAGTGACCGTTGAAGGATTAAAGAATTTACAAATACCCTCAGTGAATGCCATTGCGACCAAAATGATTTTGCCGTTGCAAAATACCCCGGCCAGTGTTGGCGTGGTCACCAGGCCGATGCTCGAGCGCCAGCACGCAGTCGTTCTGAGCGACGCACTTAAAAATATCAGTGGCGTAAATGTGCAGCATGGAACCGGTACGCACGATTTTTTCCTGATTCGTGGTTTCGAATCGCTTTCAGGCGCTATGGTTTTAACCGACGGTGCTACTGAACCGGAAGTCAGTTTTTATAATATGTACAACATTAACCGGGTTGAGGTTTTGAAAGGACCGGCCGCATTTCTTTACGGCGGCAACCCGCTTTCCGGCGCGGTGAATTTAAGCCGTAAGCAACCTGTGTTTTCAAATTTTGCAGAACTGGGCGCGTCTTATGGCGAGTTCAATACCTACCAAAGCACAGCCGATGTTGGCTGGCACAATGAAGAAGGAAATGTCGCTCTCCGCCTGAATGGCATGTGGCAGGATTCTGAAAATTATCGTGATGATAAAGAGCATAATACTTACGCTTTTAATCCGAGCATCACCTGGAAAATGAGCGAAAAAGCTTCCGCAACTTTGAATTTTGAATATGTTCGCAGCAACCGCGCTCCGGATTCCGGTTTGCCCATCCAATATGTGCCGGATGCTAACTTTCAGTTGAACCCAACTTTTTCGGATGTACCCAGCAAAAGATCGTATCAAACGCCACTGGATGATTCCGAGCAGGATATGTTCAGACTGCGTTTGGATTACAAAAGACAATTCAATGCAAATATCCAACTACGTAATAAATTTTATATGACCCGTCTGGACTGGCAAAGTACCGGCGCTATTTTGAATGGCGCTTTCCCCGGCCAGGCTGGTTTCAGTGTAATTCGCACGCTCAACACTTTGGATGATGTTCAGACATATACCGGAAATCAGTTAGAGGCGCTCGTTACCTATAATACGGGTTCTGTAAAGCACAACCTCGTAACCGGTATTGAGGCAGCTCGTCTTGCTGATGATTTCGATCTTGATCTCGCTGCTTTTTCAGCGCCGAGTGAATTCAATCCTGCGGGTTCCAATCTTGTTTTGGCCATCGACTTAAACAACCCGGTTGAGTTTATCCAATCACGGGATCAATTATCTTTTGTTGATTTTGCCGGTGGTGATGCAACCAGCTTAATTCTTGCACCCTATTTTATCAACCAGGCTGAGATAACCGAAGCGGTGCAGCTTTTCTTTGGCGGCCGATTTGATATGATAAATTATGATGACGACCGCTCGGATTTCAGTTTTCAAACCTTTCAGAATGTTTCGTCGGAAAATTCAAGAAATTACAAGCGCTTCAGCCCGATGGTTGGTTTAGTTGTTTCTCCCACGGCTGATCTCTCCTTGTATGCAAATGCCGGCCAGTCATTTCGTCCGCCATCTACTTTGGTTGTGGGTGATCCGAAGCCGGAAGAAAGTACACAGTATGAAGTTGGCGCAAAATTCAATACCTTGGGTGGTAAATTAAATACCACTGTTGCCGTTTTTCAATTGGAAAGAAAAAATATCGGCATTCCGGATCAGACCGGTGTCGTGCAGCAAAATGGCGATCAGGAGTCCAAAGGCCTGGAGTTTGAATTGGCTGTGCAGCCTGCCGACGGGTTTAACGCCTTTTTCAATTACACTTATACAGATGCAGAGCTGACGAAGTTTTCAGAGTTTGACGCAATAACACAATTCCCGGTTGTTTATGATGGCCAAACACCGGCATTTGCACCAAAAGCTATTTTGAATTTTTGGGCAACTAAGGATTTTGCCGATAAGTTTGGCGTGGGCGCCGGCTTTAGATATGTCGGGGATCAATTCATCGATGAAGACAATGTGCTAAAAATTGATAGTTATACGACTTTCGATGCATCACTTTTTTATACTTTTGAAAATTTTAGATTAAGCTTGAATGTGAAGAATTTAACGGATGAAGATTATCTCCGTCGCGGCGGTTCGGGTTCATCTTCGGTAACGCCCGGTAACCCGCGTGCGATTTATACTTCATTGGATTTTTCATTATAAGAAATAAAAATGGGATCCAAGAAACAGTAAATATATTTTGAGATGTCATTCCGGTCGCCCTTGTTTGGGCGTACCGGAATCTTTATGTTAATATGCGATAGTTAATTTAAAGTTGAGTATTAAAAGAAAATGGAATACGATGTAATAATAGTCGGAGGCGGCCCTGCAGGTTCTACCACGGCAGCATTAGTTGCGGAAAGCGGAAGAAGCGTACTTGTTTTGGAACGTGATGTTTTTCCACGGTTTAAGATTGGCGAATCCCTGATGCCCGGGACTTACTGGACTTTACAGCGGCTCGGTATTTTTGAGAAAATGCAAGCCAGCGCCTTCCCCAAAAAGTTCAGTGTGCAATTTTTTGGGAAATCCGGCAAGGCTGGCGCACCGTTTTATTTCAAAGAAAATGAACCGGAAGAACGTGCCCAAACCTGGCAGGTTCTGCGCAGTGACTTTGATCAATTGATGATTGATAATGCGGTTGAAAAAGGTACAGTAGTGCAACATGGGGTTTCGGTGCTGGATGTAGTTTTTGACGGTGATCGTGCCACAGGTGTTATTGCCAGAATGCCGGATAAAAGTACAAAGGAATTCAAGGCGAAAGTTATAGTGGATGCTTCCGGACAAAGTGCGTTAATATCCCGAAAATTGAAAAATATTACCCATGAAACCGACTTACAAAATGCCGCGATTTACACACACTTTAAAGGTGCAGTACGGGATTGCGGCGTTGATGAAGGCGCAACTTTAATTATGCAAACGGAAACAGGGGATTCATGGTTCTGGTACATCCCTTTGCCAAATGATGTTGTCAGCGTCGGTGTTGTCGGGCATATTGACTATCTTCTGAAAAATAGAAAAGTGTCCGCTGAGGAAATTTTCAACCTGGAGTTAGCAAAATGCAAATCAATGATTCCTCGTGTAGACGGCGCTGAGCAATTATTCCCCTTCAAGGCAACGAAAGAATTTTCATATAAAGCAGAAAGTATCGCTGGTAACGGCTGGGTTCTTGTTGGCGATGCCTTTGGATTTTTGGATCCGATATATTCCTCCGGTATTTTCATCGCACTGAAATCCGGAGAAATGGCTGCGGATGCCATCATTGAAGCGTTTGAAAAAGAGAATTTTACCGGCACGCAACTTGGAAAATTCGAGGATGATTTACAGGTTGGCATTGAAGCGATTCGTCGACTTGTCTACGCTTTTTATTCAAAAGAATTTAGCTTTGGGAAGTTTTTACAACAGTTCCCGGAATGCCGCCGCGATATCATCAATATTCTGGTTGGCAATGTTTAC
>JAJDAE010000159.1 GCA_029262035.1 Candidatus Zhuqueibacterota bacterium | reverse complement strand
AAAACATCTTTAGCTGCGTTCTTCCCCATAAATATGTCCAGGTGACCATAGCCCGCCAAAATATGCAGTGAGTGGTAATCCTTTTTAATTTGATTAAAATAGTCAAATGTTTTTTCCTGGCTTTCCGGCAGGAAGCATAAGTTGTCCTGCCCTGCAAAAAATGAAAAGCGGGCATCAGTTTTCGGAGGCTGTTCAACAAAATCCTTTGGTAATTCTTTTTTCCCGTCGTAAGCCACGAGATTGCCTTTGCGGACACAGCGGGCAATTTGCAAGAAAAACTTTGTCGGACAGTGCCTGAACTCGTGCTTTAACCACTCATGGGTTTCGTCATTAAGATTTTCGTGACTCCATAGTGCCGGGAAGCCGGCGCCATAAGTGAAACTTACCTGCCTGCAAACAGAATTATCGCACTCATGATGGGTTCGCTCTACCAACCAGGAGAGAAACTTCGGTACGAATTTTTTGGGTTTGTTAAGCCCCCATGCGGGATTAAGATAGTCGATAAAAATATTCGCCAATGGCACAGCTATTTTTAATTTCATCTCCGAAACATGTGGCACGATCGGATGAAGCGACACGGCGTTACTGACAATGGTCTTGACTTGCGGCACCAGACCCGCCACGGCTGACATCATAAAACTGGTAGAACCCTGGCAATGAATCACTGCTTTAATTTCTTCACTACCTGTCTCCTTAACAACCGTCTTAACCGCTTCAGGATGATCATAAAGTGCCGCCTCGTCCAGCGTCCACTTGTTTGGCGGGATGTCGATGCTGGCACGCCAGTTTTCTAACCAAACATCGTAGCCATTTTCGATAAGATAGTCCACAATTGTGGTTTTTACCGGAGCGCGAAAAATGTTGGCACGAACACCGGCGCCATGCACGATCAGCACCGGGCCTTTGTCCGCCGGCTTATCCCCCTCAACATGAATGAGGTTGCATTGCAGTCCGTCACCTGCAGTAAATGGGACGATAGTTTCTTTGAGGTGTTGTTCCATAGGCATTCCATTATCTCCTTTCGGTATTCAAAAATCCATGAATTCAATTTTGGGTTGCCCAACTCCGTTAAGATTCTGGAAAAATCAAATATAACAGTTAGGCCAATTTGTCGAAATGAAACTACTGAATGTTAAAACAACTGCGTGGTAAATATCACGCTAAATCTATTTGGTGAAACTCGGAAAACCGATGCACGCTCTGAATCACGGTTACAAAAAACACCAGACTTCTAACGAAGTCATTCTCAGGAAAATCCATTTTATCGTCAGCATTTGTAACAGAATTAGAATGGTAACAAGAATTGAAACGACTCGCTGACCTTGCTTGTCAAGTGGTTGGATAAACATAATCGAAAAGTTGAAAGCCCACAGGGTAAATCTGGTAAGATATAAATAAATGTGTCAGGAAAGTCAAGAAAAAAAATAATGGAACACTAGCTTGTGGAAAATCAACTTGTTGAAAAACTTGTACTGAGCAGTTAAGAAATTAGTCATGCTCAACAGTTTTTCAAATGGTTTCCTTGACTTTTGTCAGTTTTTTTGTTTCAATTGTAATAAGAAATTTAAGTTTTATGCAACCCCTTTTCCTTCCTGACGATTTTTGTGGATTTTTATTGAAGTTTGATTTTATACTTATTTGCAGGATTGCGATTGGAAGGCATAAATAGCAGAGCAATTGTTCGGCTTTTCATGATACCCGAAAATCGTATATTTATATGTTAAGCAATCAAGAGGAATGTCAAATGAAAGAAGTTACAATCGAGCGGATCGCTGTTCCATGGTATATGCAGTACATCTTGGTGGTACTGAAAGAAAAGAATACGCACCGCCGCATCCCCATAGGAGTCGGCCAACAAGAAGGTGTCTCTATCATTGGGGCACTTGAGCACTGTCCTTCTCCTTCTCCTCGTCCGATTCCACATGATCTTCTTGTGACTTTCGTAGAGAAACTGAGTGGCACAATCAGACACGTCGTCGTAACGAAATTACACGAGGAGCAGAAGACCTTTTACGCGACGATTGTGCTGGAGGAGTCCGATGGATCAACTCATGAAGTTGATGCCAGGCCGAGTGACGCACTGGCATTGGCTGTGAGACAAAACACGCCCGTATTTGTAGAAGAAGCCCTTTTAGATTGGGTTGAAAAGGACGACCCATCATGGGCTGATCGTGACCGTTTGGCGACCGTATGGCCGGTTTCGAATAGTAGCTATTCTGAGCCAGAGGATAACCAGACCGACAAGTAATTATTTGATTCTATAAATAGGAACTATTTTGGCACGGACTCGACCGTAACAAAGCGAATTCATGGGAACATACCTTGAGCCGTGCCAAACAAGACAAATTCAGCCGACGCATTTCTCATGCGCGAATTCTAATTTTGTGGAGATATTTAAATCAGTGGCCTACACAAACCAGTGTGAAGCGCACTCCTGATTTGTGTCGTTAAACCAAAGCAAAGAGGAGATTTATTCTAATGAGCATAAAAAAGATAGCCACTCTTCCGAATAGACTCAAGGGGTTCCTTGAAGCAGACAGCAGATCCCAAACGGAAGGGTTTCTGGCACCGGGGAAATATCTGGTCCTGGAGGTCCGTGAGAACCATCCCAACGACCAGACGGATTATGCCCGCGTCCATGTGCCCGAGCTTGGTGCAAGCGATACCTGGATTTGTACCCGCTGGCGGGAACAACGCTACGCCGAGATCGAGGTCGTCGAATTTCGGGAGGCTGAACGGCGGACGTTTATCGACGAGCCGCTTGCAGTATCGGAAGAGGCATTGCTCGGACTGCTCGACGAGTTTCAAGACTACACCTACGACTTAGATGAGGCTCATTACCCCTTTGCGCTGCCAGGTGTCAGAGTACCGCAAGCACCTCCGGCATCCAACAACTGCTGCACCTTTGTAGAGGCGCTCGTCGTGAAAGCATGGACAGATGCCCACGAGTCAATCGAATGGAATTCAGGCCGTCACGGGCAAATGATGATCTACTCAAGTGATGACTACTTTTCACCGGTCACCTCTGCCGTCGATTCTGGCATAGCCGTGGCCGTGCGCGACGAGAATACCGCGCCGCACCCCTGGACACTGGTGCAGGGATGGCGACGCCAGTGGCGAGGCGGACACACCTTTCTTATCATCGATCACCACGAAGCCACAGATCGCGTGTTGACGCTGGAGTCCAATAGCTCGTATAAGCTGAATGGTGTCGGATTCCGGGCCATCGGCAATCTGCGGGATTTGGCGGGTGGCGCCCCACCCGCCAAATGGTGGGAACAGGACAACCTGTGGACCTGGGAACGAATTCAGTCGACATATCGGTTCCGCCGACAAGCCTGGCTCAAAGTAAAAGAGCGTAGCTGGAGCGGGTTGTAGGGCAACATCAATTACGAAGAAAGAAATTTAATGGACTCTAAAAAATTAGCAAAAGATATGGTGATGTCAAACCTAACCAGATAGGATTCAAAATCAATGAAAGA
>JAJDAE010000158.1 GCA_029262035.1 Candidatus Zhuqueibacterota bacterium | reverse complement strand
TCAACTAGGTTTTTGGGAGGGCGGAAGAAAATTTATTTTTGGCCGAGCTGTTTAAGCCACTGCTCATTTCCGAAAGGCATGCAACTGAATTTATTTACAAAGGCATTCATCCTTTTTTCAAAGCGAGCCTTGGCATTGGGGTCGGGGAGCCAGCGTAGCAATAATTTGTCTGGAGTGCGGTCCAGATAAGGTAAAATGTTTTTATTGAATTCGTCGAGACTTCGATTTAGGTTTTCAGCATAACCGAAGTAAAACATCGTGCTTTTGCCTGTCGGATAGTCAAGAAGACCTTCGTCAATTCTTAGTTGGAAAACACCTGTGGTTGCCGGTGCTTTACAAAAATTTTGAAAGGGCGTCCAATCGGTAAATTCCATAACATTCAAACGAGCTTAATAATGAGTGATATCAATAACTTAGATTTACAATTTTTATATAATTAATACTGGCAAGTAAGTTTTCATTATAAATATTTAATTCTTAGAGCAAAAAGAAAAATATATGGCATAATAATTGAAATAAGTCGTGCAAGGTCATTAAATTATAAATATTTAGGCCGAAATAAATAAAAATGGCTTACCAGGCTCAATGTGTGGTTGGATAATGTAACACTTATTTTAAATTAAAAAAATAAATCTTTAAGGAACTAAAGTTAAGCAAAAACGATAGGTTAATTAATAACTTGATTATTTCAGGTATTTTAATAAAGTTAAATAATGTAAATGGATATCTCGACCATACTAATGGAAAATACTGGTCATCTCAAATGGAGTTCTTCATGAATAAACTAAATAGAATGTGTAAAATACCCAAAATGTTTTTGCTTTTTGGTACTCTGCTAATATTGCCAATGTCAAGTCCGGGTGCATTCGGAAGTCCGGAAACAACGGATGCATTGGAAGCCGAAAGTAAGCATACACTTTCTGGCAAAGTTATTACTAAACTCCTGCGCCAATATCACTACAATCATAAAAAAATAGATGATGCAATCTCCAATGAATTGCTTGACCTGTATATCGAACATTATGACCACAACAAAATGTATTTTTTGACTTCCGATGTGAAAAAATTTGAGCAGTATCGTTATACACTCGATGACGACATTCTTTCGGGGAATCTCGACGCAGCCTATTTGATTTTTAATACATTAAAAACGAGATTAGACCAACGGTTGGTATTTGTAAAAGAACGACTGAAAATAGAGTTTGACTTTTCGGTAAAAGAGTCTCTACAAATGGATCGTGAGGATGAACCTTGGGCAAATACTGCCGGGGAGTTGGATGAACTTTGGCGCAAGAAATTAAAAAATGAAGCTTTAAGCCTAAGTATGGCTGGCAAAGAATGGGAGGGAATACAGAAAACCCTGACCAAAAGGTATGCTAACCTGGAAAGAAGAATGGCGCAGTATCAGTCTGAAGATGTCTTTCAGGATTATATGAATGCGCTTTCTGAAACATTTGATCCGCATACAAGTTACTTCTCTCCAATTTCCTCAGAAAATTTTGGTATCGACATGAGCTTGTCCCTTGAAGGGATAGGCGCCCAATTAACCTCGGATGAGGACCATACCAGGGTGGTTAAAATAATCCCCGGCGGACCGGCGGATAAAAGTAAACTGATTGAGGCAAATGATAAAATTATAGGCGTGGCTCAGGGTAGCGATGGGGAAATGGTTGATGTTATCGGAATGCGCCTGGATGATGTTGTGCAAAAAATAAGGGGTCCTAAAGGTTCAACAGTTAGGTTGGAAATTATTCAGGCAGAAAGCTCCGTGGGCAGCCCGTCAAAAGAAATTACTTTAGTACGCGATAAAGTTGTACTTGAGGATAGGGCGGCGAATAGCGATACCGTAGAATTTATGCATGAAAACGCTAATTATAAATTGGGCATTATTGACATCCCGGCATTTTACATTGATTTGGAAGCACAGCGGCGTGGTGACCGAAATTACAAAAGTACGACCCGGGATGTAAGACGTCTCATCAAAGAACTGGAAAGTGCTGGTGTTGACGGTATTGTTATTGATCTCCGTAGAAATGGCGGCGGTTCTTTACAGGAGGCCATTGAACTTACAGGTCTTTTTATTGAAGATGGCCCGGTTGTACAAGTGAAAAGCTCAATTGGCAAGAAAAGAGTGGAAGCCGATCCCGATCCCGGGATTGCTTATACCGGTCCATTGGGGGTTCTGGTTGACCGTTTCAGTGCTTCTGCCTCAGAAATTTTTTCTTCAGCGATTCAAGATTATGGCCGCGGTATGATTATTGGAAATCAAACTTATGGTAAAGGTACCGTACAGAATTTGTTGGGGTTGGATCGTTTTATTCGTTCCGGCGGTGAAAAATATGGACAGCTTAAAATAACAATTGCAAAATTTTACCGGATCACCGGTGGAACCACTCAACATCGTGGTGTCATTCCCGATATAAGCTTCCCCTCTATTTACAATGAAATGGATTTTGGCGAAAATAAGCAATTGCATGCTTTGCCTTGGGATGAGATATCACCAGCGATTTTTAAGCCGCATGATCAGGTCTCAATGTACCTTTCAACACTCAGATTAAACTCTAAGAAACGCATCACTCAAAATAATGAATTCCAATATATTACTGAAGATATTGAGCGCTACAAAAAAGAACAGCATAACAATCTTGTATCCTTAAATTTCGATGCGAGAAAGAAAAAGTTGGATGATTTAGGCAAGTTAAAGTTGGAGCGTGCGAATGGCCGCAGAGCTGAAAAAAAATTAAAGCATTTAAATGAGGGTGACAAAATTCCTGCAGATGACAGGGCGCCGGATTTTGTTTTAGAGGAATCTAAACTTATTATGGCTGATTTAATTGAGTTAACAAATCATAATAAGGCTGGTAATATTGCGAAAACAAATAACAAATCTAATCCCTCTAACCCTCGTTCTGAGAGTGTTGAAGCTAAAGAAAATTAATTTTGTTTCTAAGTCTGATAAAAAACCTGATTGCATTTTTGCTTTCAGGTTTTTTTGTTTAGAGGATGTCTCATAATTATAAGCGGTTGGTAAATAGCTTGGTTGCATGAAAAATCCTTTTCAAAAGTCATTTCATGAATTGTGCTGAGGTTATCTTTGAAAAAGTTGTAGATTGGGGGTGTTGGTACAATGTTTGCATTTTTGTGATTTAAATTATGAGTTTAGGCGTAAAGCCTGATTGAAATATAGAATATTATGAGACATTTGAATTACAAAGGTACAAAACAGCGAGGGAAGTTATGCTTGAGGTAGATACAAAAGATAGTATGAGTTTGGTTCATGCATCTGGTGAGGAATTGCTGAATGCATTTAAAAAACTGGACTGGTATTTTGATTATGGACCCAAAGTTAATCGGGTGGATTATCTTGAAAAAATTAGTAATCTAATGCTTGAAATACGTTCAAGAAAGATTACGGGCGAACAGTTGACTGCACGCGAGCTATTTGATTTTAATTCATAAACAATAAAAAATTGTCGAGCCAGGACTCTCCCGCCTTGATTCGACAATTTTTTCTTCTCTCGGATATTAACTTTTTTATTATAACTTAACTATTGTAGAATAATCCTAAACAGGATTTTAAATTTCTATTCACAATTTTCAGGATAAAAAAATTACATTATAAGTATGAAGCAATTACATGAGGAAAGTCAAATTGACTTACTGATTTTCGACCTGGATGGCACATTGATCGATTCCCGACGGGATATAGCCAATTCGGTGAATCACACACTGGCAAAGTTTAACCTGCCAGAACTTAGCTTAGATAAGGTTGTAGAGTTTATAGGTGATGGTGCACAAAAATTAATTGAGCGTTCTTTTCCCGATATAACTTTAGAGAAGTTAGAAACGGCGCTGGACATTTTCAAAAAACACTATCAGGAACACATTTTTGATAATACTGTTCTGTATCCAGGGGTGGATGAAACCCTTGCTCATTTCTCCACGAAAAAAAAGGCGATTATCTCGAATAAACCAGTTGTGTTTACCCAGCAAATCATTGAGCATTTGTTCCACGGGAGATTCGATTTGGTTTTGGGCGGTGATTCGCTCCCTGTACGAAAGCCGAACCCGGAGCCGATTCTAAAAGTTTTAGAAGAAATGAATATGCCTGCAAATCAGGCCGCAATTGTGGGAGATGGTTCTCCTGATATTTTAAGCGGAAAAGCAGCTGGTATAACAACCTGTGCTGTCACTTATGGTTTTCGAACCAAAGAGTTTTTATTGCAGTATGAACCGGATTATTGTATTGATTCATTTTCAAAACTCAAAGAAATTTTCAGATAATCATATTTCAGAGTTTAATATCCTTGATATTTTAAATTGACTGACTTACCTTCTGAAGTGCTAACTTAATTACCAATTCCATTAAATTATGAGCCAACAAATACTTGAACTTGAGCGTAAGGTTTTTAACCTTCAGACTTTATACGAAGTCGCCAAGGCGCTATCTGATTGCAAAACAACGGACCAAATATACAAAGAAGTTTTGACTATCCTGATGGGGACATTTGGTGTTGAATTTGGTGTGGTTTTGAGCAGGAATACTGCCTACAATTGGCATATCACCACTGCCAGAGGCGTGGAAGATAATGCCCTTGCCAAACTTGAAAAAAAATTGATCACTCAAGAGTTTGAAAGAATCCAGGTTGCTGAGAGACAGAACCTCTTAAATCTTTTTTTTGATGAATCCGTGGAGGGAGCTGCTGCAAACTTAAGCTCCGCCTGGCTAGAATTTTCCGGTAGAAACGATATTCTGGGCGGCATCTTTCTCGGAAACAAAATTCTGGGTGATCCATACTCAGAGTCTGACTTGGAACTTGCTAAAGCATCCTGTAGCCATACTGCAGCAGCGCTTGAAAGCCTAAGGTTGTATGAAGAGCTTAAGGACGCAAAGGAACGCCTGCAACTTGAAAATATAGCTTTGCGTGAAGAAGTTACAAAAGGATACGAGGATGGCCGTTTAATTGGCAAGAGCGAAGAAATTCTTAAGATTTCTCAGCAGGCAAAGAACGTTGCTAAAAGCCCAACCAATGTTTTACTGATCGGCGAGACCGGAACAGGAAAAGAGGTTATCGCAAAAACGATACACTACCACAGTCCAAGAAGAGATAAACCATTTGTGGCGGTAAATTGTACCGCAATACCGGAAAACCTGGTTGAGTCTGAATTGTTTGGTATTGAGGCCGGCGTTGCAACAGGTGTAAAAAAACACATCGGTTTTTTTGAACAGGCAGATACAGGGACCATATTTATTGATGAAATTGGCGATATGCCTTTGTCCTCTCAGGCAAAAATTTTGCGAGCCTTGCAGGAACGCAGTTTTCGGCGTGTTGGCAGTACGCGCGAGATTTCTGTTGATGTGCGGGTAATTTGTGCAACCAATAAAAACCTTCAGGAGGAAATGAAGATCGGTAATTTTCGGGAAGATTTGTTCTTCCGGCTGAGTGTTCTTGAGCTTAATTTGCCGCCGTTAAGAAACAGGGGCGATGATATTCCACTGCTCTTAAATCATTTCATAAAAAAATTGCAAGATAAAATCGATGTGCGAATTAAAGGTTTTTCCACAAAAACGATTAAACTTCTGCAAGGGTATCACTGGCCTGGAAATGTTCGTGAATTGGAAAACGAAGTTGAACGCGCCATAAGCCTGGCGGCCGAAGGAGCGATAATCCAACCTGAAGATCTATCGCCGAAGTTTAGTGCGATAGCAGATTTTGAATTGCCTACAGCTTTTCGTACGGGGTCTTTACGAGAAGCGACTGATACGCTGGAAAGCCAACTTATCAAGGAAATGCTTAAAAAATGTCATGGCAACAAAAGTGAGGTCTCCCGTAAATTAGGAGTAAGTAGATTGGGGCTGCAAAAGAAGATGGACAGGCTGGGTATTCGAACCCAGACGGATTAAAATGACTTTACGCTTCAAACTAATTTTAGTCTCTGTTATTTTGATTATTATGACATTGGCATCAGCCGGCCTTTTTGGCTATCGGCAGTCACGGTGGCACATAAAGGAGCTCGCTAAAGAACTATTGGTTGCCAAAACCAATCATGCCTACGAACTTTGTGACCAATCCTACCAAAATTTTCTTGACCCGACAGATAAATTGAAGGAAATAATCGCTCATTTAGAAATTGCTGATGACGGCTATGTTGCTGTTATTTCAAACGAGACCGGTATAAATAAAGGGCGCTTGATCGTGCACCCCACCAGTGTCGGGAAAATTCTCTATAATGAAGAATTTAGCCATATAAAAAAAATGATAGATGATATCGACGAAAATAACTTTGATGGTTACTCCGGCTTTATTGCCTACAACCAGGGTACGGTTGCAAGAGGGCGGCAGGGTGCAGCAAAAATTGGCTACTTCAAATATTTGAAAGAATGGGAGTGGGTAATATTATCAACCGGATATGTTGACGATGTTTTTTCCAACCGTTATGAATTGAGAACCACACTATCTCTAACAGTTATCGCTTTAATGCTTTCCGGTATTCTGGTTGTCTCTATAATAATTCGTCAAATGTTTGTACCTGTACAGCGCCTTACTGAAAGCACGAAAGAGGTTGCACGCGGGAACTGGGATATTTCCATTGAGACAAATACCAATGATGAAATAGGTTTGTTAGCGCAATCTTTTAATAAAATGGTGCTGTCTCTCAGGGAAAATGCCCGAATATGGCATGAGTTTAAAGTGGCGCAGGATATGCAAGCGCAAATGTTACCCAAAAAATATCCTGAAATAGAAAACGTGGTCATCAGTGCAAAGTCAATTCCAACCAAAGAAGTTGGCGGCGACTTTTATGATTTTCTCATTCTTGATAACGATAGGCTTGGTGTCGTTGTTGGGGATGTTTCGGGGCATGGTGTTTCAGCTGCAATGGTAATGACGGCCGCTATGGGCGCTATGCGTTTCGCAGCCGAAGAAAAGGAGAAAACCGATGAGGTGCTGGCGAAGGTCAATCAGCGGTTAGGCAAGGATATCCAGAAATATATGTTTGTTGCTTTATTTTATGCGATATATGAGCCCACAACCCAAAAACTCTTTTATACAAATGCCGGGCAAACTATGCCGTATTTGCTCAGAAATGGGGAAATCCATTTTTTGCCACAAGCGAAAACAACCGATCGTTTTCCTTTGGGAATCATTGCGACAGCAGTTTATGAACAGCTGGATATTCAATTGCAAAGTGGTGACAAAATTATTTTTTATACCGATGGCATGGTTGATGCAATGAATAATAAATATGAGTCTTACGGATTTGACAGATTTTCAGAGTCCATTCAAAGCAACTCTGAAAATAAGCCCGATAAAATGATTGAGGTTTTAATGCAAAACATGCAAAGCTTCAGCAATGGCAATTTCCAGGATGATGTTACAATCGTGATTCTTGAAATAAAATAAATTGAGTTTCTAAAAATGTCGAACGATAAACAAACGATCGAAGTCCATATTCCTTCTACTCTTGGCTATGAAAAGGTGGCTATGGATTCAGTTGCTGCTGTTGCAAAGTTACTCAAGTTTACAAACAGTAAAATAGAAAATTTAAAAACTGCTGTATCCGAAGCATGTATCAACTCTATTGAGCATGGAAACAAATTTGATAAAGATACAGTTGTTCTTATAACACTTCAAATAGATCAAAAGTCCTTGAAAGTTAGTGTTGCTGACCAGGGTAAAGGCATTGCTGAACAATTGAATGATCCGGATATTGCTAACCAGGTTAACAACAATGATGACAATCGGGGCTGGGGTATTTTTTTAATTAAGAATCTTGTTGATGAAGTTGAATTTGAAAAAATCCCCAATGGTGGCTCCCAAATAAGCATGGTGATTTACCTGAATCGATAAAAAGG
>JAJDAE010000157.1 GCA_029262035.1 Candidatus Zhuqueibacterota bacterium | reverse complement strand
TTGGAAATACCGACAGGGATAAGTCTTGATTTGGCAGACATAGAAACTTAATTTCGGGTTTTCAAAAATTCACCAATCACGCGATCCACTTCTGTAGCAGACATTCCGGACTCGCCAAAACTGCCTGAATCCGCAGGCGTGGCGGCTTCAGTTTTTTCCGCTGCTGCCTTGGGTTTAGCCGAACTGCCTTTCCGGGAAACATCGGAGGAAAGCGCCTTGGTGTATGGCGCCGCTTTGTCCTGGTGGTGGTGATGCACACCGGCTTTCCATGTTGCGCCATTTCGCGGCTGCTCAAACGGCTTGGTTTCGTAAGCAACACGTTTTATGTTCATCAAATGATGTGCGGTGATATTATCAGAAGTAATGTTGCCGCCCCAACTGCCGCAACCCAGAGTTAGTGATGGCATTAAACCGTTGGTATAACCAACCGCGCCAACCGAGGATGGCGAATTAACCACAACCCGCGATGCCGGCACAGCCAACCCAAAAGCGCGAATTACATCGTCATCTTTGCAATGGATAGAAGCGGTATGTCCCGCACCGCCAAAGTTTAAAATTTCAACACTGCGGCGGATACCTTCTTCCCAGCCATTTACCACGTAGAAGGAAAGTATTGGCGATAACTTTTCAGCAGAGAGAGGATACTCTTTGCCAACACCGCCAAGTTCTGCAACCAATAGTTTCGTATTTTCCGGAATTGGAAATCCGGCAGATTTTGCCAAAACCTGTGGCGATTTACCAACCATATTGGGGTTGATCAAAAACTTTTCGGTGATGAGCGTTTTCTGTAATTTTAAACTTTCATCGGCACTCATAAAATAAGCGCCTTCTTGCTGCATCAGCTCTTTAACTCGCTGCTGTAGCGGGTTATCTACAATAACAGCCTGCTCGGAAGAACAGAGGGTACCGTAATCAAACGTCTTGCCGGCTATCAGATCCGGAATGGCTTTTCTGTAATCAGCGCTGCGATCGATATAAGCGGGTACGTTACCGGGACCGACGCCGTACGCAGGTTTTCCTGCGCTATAAGCAGCCCTGACCATTGCCGTACCACCGGTGGCTAAAATAACTGCGATGCCCCGGTTATGCATCAATTCTTTAGTTGCCGGTAAACTTGGCGTAGGAATTACGTTGATGAGGCCATCCGGCGCACCGGCTTTTCTGGCAGCATCGGCCAGAATGTTCGCCGCCATGGTTATACAGCCTGCGGCTCTAGGATGTGGTGAAATAACAATTGCATTTCTGGTTTTCAGCGAAATCAGTATTTTGAACATCGCCGTGGAAGTTGGATTTGTGGTTGGAATAATTGCAGCAACAACGCCCATTGGCTCAGCAACTTTCAAAACCTTGCTTTTGGAATCTTCCTCAACAACGCCAACCGTTCGCAAATCCCTAATTGACTCGTAGATATCCCGAGTAGCAAATTGGTTCTTTTTTATTTTGTCGGGTATATTACCGTAATCGGTTTCGCGAACCGCCAGTTGCGCCAGCTTTTCCGAAGCATTAAATCCTGCCTCAGCCATGGCGGCAACAAGTTTATCAACTTCCGGCTGACTAAAAGCTTTATAGGCTTCCTGCGCCGCCTGAGCATTTTTAACAAGGTTGCGGACTTCTTGAATTATCTGAAGGTCTGAATCAATTTTCAATAGTTCACCTAATCGCTTAATTTTCGATACTAACTTATCATTTTTTTATAAAATTGTCAAGCATAAAGCCTTTCATCAAAATACAGCTTTGCAGTTAACAAATAAACATTTAATTAAACTGCAAAATCTGAAAAATTTCATCCGCAAAAAGAGAAAAATCGTCTAATTTTATGTTAATGCGATTTTTTATTTGTCGAAAAATACGGAACAGCCAAATTGACCTCAAAACAACCTTTCCTTTTTTTACTTGTAACTCTTATAAGTTTAACTTTCTCAGTTAACTTTACTTTTTCAAAATCTCAAGAGATATTTTTAAAACTAGGCCACACCGGCAGCATCAATTCAATTTGTATAACAACCGATGGGAAATTGATGGCCACCGCCAGTGCCGATAATACCATTAAAATCTGGGATGTTAAAAAGCAATCTTTATTGCGAACCCTTGCCGGGCATGAAGCCGACATATTTACCATTGCCTTCAAACCAAATAGCACCATACTTGCTTCGGCGGGTTATGACAAAAAAATACTGATCTGGGATGTGCAACAAGGCAGAGTTATCCAAACCCTGACCAATCACACTCAACCCGTAACAACGCTGCTATTCAGCCCGGATGGTCGAAATTTATTTTCCAGCAGCCGGGACAGCA
The DNA here is from genome assembly GCA_029262035.1 of Candidatus Zhuqueibacterota bacterium. Taxonomy (GTDB): domain Bacteria; phylum Zhuqueibacterota; class Zhuqueibacteria; order Oceanimicrobiales; family Oceanimicrobiaceae; genus JAJDAE01. The sequence continues at coordinate 13,561 of JAJDAE010000157.1, read as the reverse complement.
CCATTAAGATATGGAGTATTCCCAGCGGGCGAATGACTGCGACGATAGCCGGTCATCGCAACTTAGTTAATGCCATAACTTTGAGCTCTGATGGAAATCTGATTGCATCGGCCTCTTTTGAAAAAATAGTTAGAATTTGGAATACACGCAGCCAACGCATAACAAAAACCCTAACCAGCTTAAACTTCGAAGTCCGGCAGGTAGAATTTAGCCCGGATAACAAATTTCTTGCAGTCGTTACCATAGATAACTCTGTTTCAATTTATTCTGTCGGCATTTGGCGCAAGCTCGATAATTGGAAATTCCAGGAACCGGTTAACACGGTTACTTTCTCTCCCGACGGGAAAAAACTTGGCATTGCCACCAAGTCCAGGATTGATTTTTTTGATACTGAGAATTGGGCTTTGGAGTCTCGTATTGCCGAAGAAGTTAAGGACACAAAAGATTTAATTTTTACACCAGACATGAAGCGGTTGATTTCAGTAAATGCCCATGCTGAAATTGATTTTTTTGACAAAAACTATTCTCATCAAAATAAGCTGCACGGCTACAAGTTAGATATCATAAAAACATTATTCAGTCCAACCGGTAATTTACTGGCCTCCGCAAATGAAGATGGCACCATTGCTTTATGGGACCTACAGACCGGGCAGCAGTTGAGAAATATCAGTGCGCACGAACGGTCTGTGAATGGTTTGTCATTTCATCCAAATGCAAGACTGCTTGCTTCCGGGGGTGATGATGGTGTTATTAAAATATGGAATTTACAAAAGGATACAAGTCCAAAAGTACTTCGCGGTCATGCCGGACCTGTTTATTCTGTCGATTTTAGCCCGACCGGTGATGTGCTCGCTTCATGTGGAAGCGATAAGAGCGTGAGGCTCTGGGACGTTAAAAGTCGAAGAGAGATTACTCAACTTTACGACCACTTAGCCCGTATCTGGTCTGTTGAATTCAGTCCTAATGGACAATTTTTGGCTTCTGCCAGCGATGATTATAGTGTAAAAATATGGCAGGTGCAAAGTCGCAAATTAATCAGAACGCTAATCGGACATGAAGCCTTGGTAAAGTCTGCCAGCTTCAGCCACGACAGCCGTTATTTAGCAACGGCAAGTTCTGACAAAACCATCAAGATTTGGAATGTGATATCCGGTGAATTGCTCGCAACGCTACAGGGACATAATTCAAGTGTGAAAACTGCGGTTTTTTCTCCGGACGACAAGTTGGTTGCAAGCGGTGGATTCGACAATATTATCAGAATATGGGACTGGCGCAAAGACCGGCAAGTCCACTCACTTTCAGGCCATGAGAATGACATCAATAGTCTCAACTTCAGCCCATCCGGAAGTCGCCTGGCTTCGGGCAGCCCTGATGGCACCATAAGAATCTGGGACATGTCAACTCAAAACCTGCTCCTGAGAATTGCAAATTTGCCTAAACTTGAATGGATGATTTTCCCTGAAGATAATTTATTTTATACTGCCTCGAAAAATGCGGAGCAATTTGCTGCCCTTCGTTTTAACAATAAACTTAGTAAGGTTGCTTCTCTGAAGAAATATAAGAAACAATTAAAAAAATCAGATCTGCGCAATGCCTTCACGGACACGGATGTTGGTTCGAGCATCAAATCAAATGGTGCAAAACAAGAACCGGCTGGCTACGCATTTATTTTTGCCTGGGTTGCATTAATTTTAGGGACTGTCGGCCTCATCGTTTATTTTAAATTAAAACAAAAATTCATTCTTGATGAAAGCCATGTTTTCTTTAAAAAGCTGGGGTACAAGAATTACGAACAGACAGAACACTGGACACTGTTTTTTAATCCGGACAGGGACAACCCGGATGCCGTTGTCATCAACTGGAAAAATAAAGACAAGTTTTTTTCCTCGGCAGTTAATAATGCTTACATTAACCGTTTGTCCTATGCGCCAAACTCTCTGGAGCTTTATATTATTCATAACGGTGTTGCCCCTGCGCCCTATGAAATTCATAAATTAAAAAAGAGTCTTCCCTGCAAAACGATTAATGTGCCGCAGACCCTGATGACACAAGCGGTGAAAGAGAATAGCTGTTTCGAGACACTGGAGCAGCTTCACAAAAAACATTTGAGCAATAAATCACCATATTCTAATTTGCTCCCTGTCAGCGATTCCAATCAATTTTACGGGCAAAATGAAGTATTGGAAAGGTTGTGTGTTTCTATTGGAGAAGGGAAGCATCATACTTTTATTGGGTTTAGAAAGTTCGGCGCGACATCTTTTCTGCAACAATTACCGTATGCATACAACCAAGCCCCTACCTGCGTTATTTCCTGCGACAAGTTTTTTAATAAACTGGAACTCGTCTATCACGAAATTATAAATCAACTTTACTTGAGCATGAAAAATTATGCGCCTGCTTCCTTGCCAAACGCCTTGGAAATTTTACGAACAAATGGTTTGAGTCAGGCTATTTTATCGATGCACCAGGCATGGAAAAAAGATGGCCATACCAAGCCATTTCTAATCGCCTTTGATTGCATAGATCGTTTCTTCGATAAAGATGGCTCCGATTTATCCAAACTCCAGGCAGACAATTTTAATCGACTGCTATCCACTTTCCACAATTTGGCTGAAAAATACAACTGCATCACCCTTGTAAATTCGAGTAATTGCGAAACTGAAAACTGGCCGGACAATTTAAAGCAATTGCTGCAAGCATCCAACATTGAATATCTGCAGCTACTCGACATGCCGGCGAGCGATGAGCTCATTCAAAACGGCGGTTTGTGGTTAAATATTACTTGGGATTACGATGCTGCAAATCAAGTTTATAGCTACTGCGGCGGCCATCCCTACCTGAGTCGTTTGTTTGCAAAAGATGCGTGCAAAAATGACCAATTAAAACATCTGACTGTGGAAAGAGTACAGGAAACCATGCAAGAAATTTCCTCCCAAATTAGTAAAAGTGAATTTGGACGATACTTTGAAAAGAGTATCTGGGGCAGACTGAACTATGATGAAAAAAAAGTAATGAATTTGGTAAGTCAAAAAAGAAATCTGGGTTTACCTGTTAAATCTGTGCCTTCTGAATTACAGGCACCTTTGTTTAAATTATTAAATTTCGGCATTATAACCAACGACGTAGGCAAGCTATTTCATTTTTCACCACTCTTTTCTACCTGGCTTGAACGCAAAACCCGGCAAAATGCTGCTTCCGGTGTAATAAGCTAAACTTGGCTGTCCTCTCCCGTTATTTAAAAAGTAAAAGCTGTGCTTGAGATAAACCCTCAAGACCAAAAACTCGTATATACCGTCATTCCGGCAATCTTTAGGCCGGAATCTAGTTGTAATAATTAAAGATTCCTGCCTACAATCCGCAGGAACGACATTAAGTGGGTCGTTTTTGGTCTTTGAGGTCTTTACAAGTAAATTTGGGAACACAATATCTTGAGAACTCAATCCTTGATTTTCATTTCTAAAAGGCTTAATTTGCTGATACTCTTGTAAATAAGGTGATGCCCGGGCGTACTTCCTAAGTTGCATCAACCACCATTTGGTCGATCCCCGCGTCCGTGCAAAATACACCTTAGTTCAATTATAAGCCAAAGCAGTATGAAGCTTCTCAAAAATTATTTCCAGGCTCTTTTTTCGCCCATTTCTTTAAAAAAAGCTTTGGTGCTTTCACTCTTTGCACATATTACTATTGCAGCGTGTTTGGCAGTTATTGCCAATCAGTTTCAATTGAGTAATCAATTCCAGCCACCCCTCATATTTGATTTTGTTTTTTCACCCGTAGAAGATTTAAAAAATTCTGAACCAAATAGTCTTGACCTGGATAAAAATCCGGAAAACCCTAAAAGCTATGATGCTATACAAAAATCAGAAAGCTCAACACAAAGTTTTCCCGTAGAAAAACCAGCTCCGGAATCTGAAAGCATAACAGATGAAACTGTTAATGTGGAAAATCAGCCGGTTGATGAGTTCGGCAAGATAGAACCCGGTTATGTTCCGGAATCCGAAAAACCTGTTCTGAATGAAAACCTTTTTGCAGTGAATGAAATAATTCCGGCTGCTTTTACGATGCCAAAGACAGGAATCGATATTTCAAAAGTTGTGCCCGCAAAAATATCGATGTCGCCAAAGCAGGTTAAAATGCTCAACAAGAAATTTCGGAAATGGACAGAAGATTTTTACAAAATGGACCTTCCCGACTCCACCCTGATTTGGGAACACAAAGGTGAGCAGTACAAGGCGACATTTGACCACAGACCGGCTAAAAACAATATGGATATGGATGAAGTTCTGATTTCGATTCAAACCGAAAAGGATGGTGTTGAGCTATCCTCGCATATGAAAATGAAGCGGCTGGCGTTTTCCAACTATGCTCAATTTGTCGACAATTGGGATCCGCTCGTGGCCGTCCATAATGATGAACTCGATGGCCGGTTCCATGCTAATTCACAAATTAATATTACAAAAAGCCGGGGCGTTGCTCCTAAATTTTATGGCAAGGTAACCACTTCTTCCCTGGAAATTAAAAATTCAGTCAGCCGAATGCCACTTTTTAATGAAGAATCCATATTCCTCGGCGGTCTTGAAACCGGGGTTAAACCCATTAATCTGCCCAGAAAACTTTTTCCGTTTATTAGTGAAGCAGATACAGCTTTGAGCCAGGTGTATAAAGTTAATGAAGGTGCAAAAATCGTTTTTCACAAAAATGGCAGTTTTACGGTTACAAAATTTAAAACAGGACAAAAGCGTAAAATTAAGATGAACCAGGATGTCTGCTATATTTTTGGCGGTAAAAAGGCCAAGCTGCATCTGGAAGGCATTGTAAAAGGCAAAGCCCTGGTTTACGCTGCCGACAAAATAATTATCGATGGCGATTTAACTTATGCCAACCACCCACTTACCACAAATAAGACGGATGATTACCTCGGACTATTAAGTGAGAAGAATATTGAAATTGCCCACCCGGATGTAACCGGACCGGGCGACTTACAAATCTTCGCTTCACTTTATGCCAAACGCCGTTTTGTCGTGCGCCACCTGTCCCGGAGTGGTGACGACACCTTGTATATTTTCGGCAGTCTTGCTGCCGGCTCCATCTCCGCAACCGAACCGCGCTATGCCACACACATCGCTTTTGACAAACGCCTTGAGCGCAATCGGCCGCCGAGTTTCCCAATGACCAACCGCTACGAAGTCTCACAGTTTGAATCCAAATGGAACGTGAAAAGCAGGAATTGAATTATGAAAGATATTGCCGAACTTTTAGATGAACCAGAAACCACCATCGCCATTATTGGCGCCACCAACAATACAGCGAAATACGGCAGTGTTATTTATAAAGATTTGAAACGCAAGGGCTACATAATTTTCCCTGTAAACCCCGCCAGCAATACAGTTGATGGCGATGTGGCTTATGCATCGCTAAATGACCTACCACAAAAGCCAACCATCATTAATTTTGTGGTGCCGCCAAAAGTGACTTTGAAAATTTTGCAAGACTGTCTTGAAATGAATTTGCTCAATGTCTGGGTGCAGCCCGGCGCAGAGGATCCGGCGGTTATGGCTTTTCTGCAGGAAAATGATTTTAACTATTTGGCGAGCGCTTGTATTATGGTGGAGAGTAGGTTGAAGGGGTAATTTCAAAAGTTCTACTTTATTTGACAAATTTATATAAAATACAATTGCAGATTTAATGGGAATAGATATCAAGTCCTCTTGACCGGGTGGATAAATTTACACAAAATTTATGGACAAAGAAAGACAAAATAAAATCAGGACATTCTGATGTATTATTTAAAAGTCTACAAAAATAAAGTCGCAAATGCAAAATTATCTTTAGTTACACCCATATCTATTCAAACACTGCTTGGAAATATTAAAAATGAATCATCAATTTCAAATAGTAAGCCTCTTCAAGGTTATAAGGAACTATTCTTTTGGGATTTGGGAGTTAATGCAACAAATAAGATTAACATAGGTGATACCCTATTTATAAAATCAGGAAATGATTTATTTCGGAGTAAAATAGAAATAATCCTCAAAGATAGCGAGGGAGGAATTGGGGATGCAATTGGTTGGGCCTTGCAGTTTAAAAGTCCATGGCAAAATCCTATTGGCTTGATTGATATGAAAAGAATAGTTATTGACAGACATTTAGAAAATAAAATTGAAGATGAAATAGAAACCGGATCCAAAGAAGCAAAAAATTTTTACCAAATAAAAAAAGATCCCTATGAACAGAAAAAGCCTGCTTCAAAAATTCAGGATGAACCCAGCAGTTCAGTGTCTGTATCTCCAAAGAAGAACGCTAGTGAACTTCATGATTTAATAAGTCAAATTATATTGTTAAAAAATGTAAGTCATCATTCTGAAAGGGAACATGAGTCGTTAGTTGAAAAGTTTTTTCTATATTTAGGCTACAATTACCCAGTTGATATAAGATATAGAGTTGGCCATATTGATGTCCTGATTAATTCAGAATCAAACAATAGCATAGTTATTGAAGTGAAAAGAAATTGGAAATTGAGTCGTCAAAATAAAGATGTAATAGATCAAGCATATGGTTATGCATCTAATATTGGTTCAAGATTTGTTGTTATTACGAATGGTGATTATTATGCTTTCTTCGATCGACTTAGAGGGCTTTCAATAAATGATAATTTTGACTTTGAATTAAAATTGACGCAAATAAGTGACAAAGAAATTCAACTACTAAAAAAATATAAAAAATCTAGTCTTTTATAATAACATCACCTTGCACACACCAGCTATATCTATTGTACGAAATGGTTCATGATGACACTCACTGGCATAGAATTATTTACTACGATGGACTAAAAACCATAGCTTATACTGTTACAGCCAATCTAAGAAATGCCTCAAAAACCAAACAATCTAAAAGAAAGAATTGACCACCTATTCAGATACGAATACGGCAAACCCGTTTCAGTACTCACGAAAACATTTGGGTCAACAAATATCGGACTGGCCGAAAATGTGGTACAGGTTAAAGGACATCTTGGTAATCCCGTTGATTGGACATATAAAGTTGCAAAATACAAAGCCGTAATTATTATCAATCGAGAAATGTATAAAACAAAATACGCCTCTGATATCACGCAACAATTGCAGTCCGAATGGACTGTTGAGCCAGAGCTAAATCATATTTTTATTTGAACCCCAATTTGCTCGACGTTATATTACTGCCATGGCAGTAATATTTAACAAATATCTTTCGTTATTTACAAAACTCTATCAGCTATATCAATTTCTACCGCCAAAGCGGCAATTATTGTTTGTTTTCAGATAAACTTCTTGTTTTAATTAACACGAATATGTATATTTACCGCCATGACAGTAAATAATGAGTTACATGAAATGATTTTATTTCACAGAAAGCGAGCTAAATTAAGCCGGAAAGAACTGGCTGAATTAGCCGGTGTTGGTAAAACTGTGATATATGATCTTGAGAAAGGCAAAAGAACCATTAAGTGGTCAACGATAATAACGGTTCTGGGCGCACTAAATATAAACATAAAATTTCAAAGCCCTTTAATGGAAGAATATGAGAAAAGCACTGGTAAAAATACATAACGTTAAAGCTGGACTTCTTAAAGAAGAAGGCCAAAGACATTATATTTTTCAATACGATTCAGGATATGAAGGCCCTCCAATATCTCTCACAATGCCAGTTAGAGATGGTGCGTATGAATTTAAATCATTTCCTCCATTCTTTGATGGTTTATTGCCGGAAGGAATACAACTCGAAGGATTATTGAAAAAATATAAAATAGATAAGAAAAATTACTTTGAGCAATTATTAGTGACCGGGCTGGATTTAGTCGGAGCTGTTACAATAGAAAGAATCAATTCTTTTGATGAATAGATGCCCAATCACATATAAGTTATGCCAGGAAAAATACAGTAAGTCGGGCCTTGCAAAACTATCCCCGCGATTATCTGATTTAATCGATTTACCCTTCACAGCACAAGAACAAAGGCAAGAGGCAGCTTTGCGATCTGGCAAAATGTCGATACAAGGCGTTCAACCCAAACTAAGCGCTAAGCTATCTATCAAAAATCGAGAATTCGAAATAGTAGACAGTAATGGCACCTTTATAATTAAACCACAAAACGATATCTTTAGAGAACTTCCGGAAAATGAAGATTTAACAATGAAAATGGCCAAATCTTTCGGAATTGAAGTGCCACTTACCGGTTTAGTGTATTCCAAAGATGGAAGTTTGAGTTATTTTATTAAGCGTTTTGACAGATACGGGAAAAACAAAAAATACCATTTAGAAGATTTTGCACAATTAACAAATAACACAAGGGATACTAAATATAATTGGACAATGGAAAAATTAATTCCTGTTATTGATAGTTATTGCACATTCCCATTGCTTGAAAAAAGAAAATTATTTCGAAGGGTGCTATTTTGTTTTCTAACGGGAAATGAAGATATGCACCTCAAGAACTTTAGCTTGATTACGCGCAAAAACAAAATTGAGTTAAGCCCGGCTTATGACCTACTTAATTCTACGATTTCAATGGACAAAGCTACTGAAGAAATGGCTCTACCCATTGCAGGTAAAAAAAGAAGAATTAAGAAAGAACATTTGTTAGAATATTATGGTAGGGATAGATTAAAATTAACAGAAAAAACAATACTGTCAGAAATTCAAAATCTATTAGAAAAAAAAGAGGAAATAGAAAGTTTGATTAAGATTTCCTTTTTATCAGTAGAAATGAGAGAAAAGTATACTGGACTAATTTTGGAAAGATATAAAAAGTTAACTGATTAAAGCCAGCACTTTCCAATATATAAAGATATAGCCGCAAGATAAGCAACCTTCAGCTTTTTATTGTACGCCTTTGCTTGCCGTAAATCGAAAATTTCATTGCGTTCAACAACAAATCTTTTTATATTGTCATCTTCAAATTCAATCCCAAAACGGAGAGCGAGTCCATGCCTTTTCTTGAGCCGAAGTATCAGAAAGCTGCTGAATTGCGGAGTTCCAGACGTCCGAAACAACTGGCGGTAATAAACCAGGGTGGCTGCACAGGCTGTATGGTTTGTGTTGATTTTTGCCCGGTGGATTGCATCAAAACGGTACCCGGCCCGGATCCCGACAACCCCAATGTTCACAAATTGGTGGAAGTAGATTTGCCATTTTGTATTGGATGCACTCTTTGCGCCAAATATTGTCCGTGGGAAACGATTGAAATGATATCTTTTCAGGATGCTTACGAAGTTGCCCCGGACTGGACGCTGCGCAACATTATTGAAAAGCAGTGGGATAGAGAACCTGTTCAGGTTGAGGTAGAAAGAAAGCGTAGAGCAAGACCTCCCAGAAAATAAAAAGCCAAATATTTCTTTGCTTTAATCTATAAAAAATTGTAAAATAAAAGCCGACTTTGTAACAAACACAGGTCGGCTTTTTTAATTTGAAATAATTCATACTAGGTCATTCTGAGCACGAATTGAAACTTATAGCTATTTAAACGGTATTTGTGTGCGAAGAATCTCCCTCACGGGTAGTAGATTCTTCGCGCCATCAGCAACCTGGGAATTCACGCTCAGAATGGCGTTGCCCAGATTTTTCGAACAGATATTATAATAAAAAATCAAAAACACATCGGAGAACGAATGACGCAATCGACAACTGGCAAACGCAAAAAAATTCTGACTGGAGACCGCCCAACCGGAAAACTGCATTTGGGACACTATGTTGGCACGCTTAAAAACAGAGTAAAACTGCAGGATGAGTTTGAAGTATTTTTAATTGTGGCCGACTATCACATGCTGACCACCAGCAGCGGTAAAGAGTACATCGAAAAAGTCGCGCAAAACTGCCGCGAGCTCGTTCTGGATTATTTGAGTGTGGGCATCGATCCGAACAAAACGACCATTTATTTGCAATCGCTGGTGCCGGAAGTAGCTGAGATATATCTGCTATTTTCCATGTTAGTTACTGTGCCACGTTTGCAGCGAGTACCAACTCTCAAAGAGGTCATGCAGGCTCAGCATATTGAAAATCCCTCGGCGGGACTGTTGACCTACCCGGTTTTGCAAGCTGCAGATATTTTAATTGTACGCGCCGATCTGGTGCCGGTTGGCAAAGATCAGGAATCGCACATCGAAGTTTGCCGGGAAATTGCCCGCCGCTTCAACCAGCAGTACATCGAAGTATTTCCGGAGCCGGACGCCTTGATTGGTGATGTAGCGACGCTTATCGGCACGGACGGCAAAGCCAAGATGAGTAAGAGTCTGAATAACACTGTTTTTCTTTCAGACGACGAAGAGGAGGTTCGCAAAAAAGTGATGGGCATGTATACTGACCCGAAGCGTCTGCGTGCAACGGATCCCGGCACCGTGGAAGGCAACCCGGTTTTCATCTATCATGATGCTTTTAACCCGAACACAGAAGAAATTGACGACCTTAAAGAGCGCTACCGCAAAGGCACAGTCGGCGATGTAAAAGTGAAGAAAAAGTTGATCGTTGCCATCAATAATTTCCTCGACCCTATCCGTGCAAAACGCAGAGAGTATGAAAGCAAGCCGGGGCTGATCGAAGATATTATCCACGAAGGCACGGAAGCCGTAACTAAAGAAGGCCGCGAAACAATTGGCCTGATGCGTGAAGCCATGGGCATGACTTACTTCAAAAAATAAATTAGACATCATTGAATGGAGATTTGACAAGCCAATCTAACCGGATTAAAAACTCCGGATTTTTCTAACCAGGGCTTACCATGAAAAATCAAAAACTCATTTTAGTTTGCGCTGTTTTCCTAACCTTCCCAATATTGCAATCAGGCTGCGCTAAAAAGATTACCTTAACCGAAATGCAGTCCGGTTATTCTCTTCTATCTGAAGAAGTTAAGAAAGAAATTAAACAAGTAGAAAAATCAATAGTTGGCGTCAACGCCTCCATAAGGTACGAGATACAAACCTTCGACTATATATTTCGTAACGGCAAACTCATTCCCGACAAAAGCAGTCCATTCAGATACAAGCTAAAACCAAACGGCATCGTTATAACAAGAGATGAAAAAACCTTATCGGGCGGCGGCATTGTTCTTGACCGTTCTTACCAAAACAATATTTACACAATTTTAACCAGCAGTCACCTGGCGGCGCCAAAAGATACAGTCGACATCTTCTACACCGATGTGAATGGCGTACTCACTGATATTTTATTTCAACGAAGAATTGTCAAAAATATTTATTTAAGCGGTCATGGCCAAAACAACATGAGATTTAATGCAGCTCTAATATCACATGATCCGGTTGATGATATTGCTTTAATATTTGCCAAAACTGAGAAGGCCATCGCAACCGAGTTCCACAATGAGCCCGGTTATGATCTTGATTTAACCTGGGGAGACTGGACGTTTCTTTTCGGATATCCCAAAGAAGTGAAACAAATGACCGGCGGCTGGGTCAGCGAGTCACCCTATCGCGGAACTTTTGCTGTGGATGCAGTTGTACGATATGGGTTTTCCGGTGGGCCGGTTTTTGCGCTTTCAAAAAACAGAACACAACTGGTACTTGTAGGCATGATCAAAAGCGTGCCAAGCAGCAACCTTGATTACATAGCGCCACAAGAAATACTGCCACCGGGGTACAACCTCAATACTGAAGATTTAAACCAACTCGTCGTAAAAAAACTGGTTATGGTGGAATATGGCACGACTTATTGTGTTGGCCCGAAACGAATCCAGGCTTTTTTGAAAGCAAATGAAGCAGCTTTATCCAACAACGGGATTCGTCTCCACAAAAAGTATTTGTAGTTTTTTTCTCTAAATCTCCCGTCGCTCTTGCTGGCTTTTCTTCCGGATCTTATGCCAGCGCCCCTTTTTGTATTTTGGGCAGTAATACTAACTACCCGGCTCACCAACTGCTTTGTGTTGTTGAATTAATCATTTCCGGTTTATAAACCATCGTTCTGGCACGGAGAAAATATCTCAGCCATCATACAGCGGGCGCTGCCGCCCCCCACTTGTTCAATGGTTTCAATATCTACAATAATGGGTTTACCGTATTGTTTAAGGCGCTGTTTTTGAGAAGGCAGGAAGCCACTAAACGCGTTTTCAGACATAACAATAAGTGGTTCATTTTCTTTATTGCAAAGCTGAAGAATATTTGCACAAAAATGAGTTTCCATTTGTTCGAGGGAGATGTCAATAATATCGTGGGACTTGCCAAGAGTCTGTAATATTTCCTGGCGCTGGTGGTCGTGGGCTATGGCTGCGAAACAAACGATAGCGAATTGCGCGCCAATGCTCATCAAAACATTGGTGTGATAAATCGGATTCCCTTGGGAGTCGTTGGTCTCAAAAAGAATTCCTTTTTTATAACGCCGCAAGTGGATAAAATTATAGAACTGTTTCGGGTGACACCGCCGGGACTGTGCCGCATAAACTATTTCATTATCATGATCAATTACCATGGCGCCGGTTCCTTCCAGAATCATTTCCGACTCAGAATACTTTCCGACATTAATCAAATTTCGAATATGATAACCGTTGTCCAAAAGCAGAAATTCTAAATCCTCAAGCCGACGTTTTTCCGCACGTCGATTTTCTGTAAACATGGGATAGGTTAAGATAGTGCCATCATGTTCTGTCGAGAACCAATTATTGGGAAAGACAGAGTCGGGTGTTTTAATGCGATTATGGAGACTTTCTTCCAGAATTAATACGGTCACACCTTCAGTCCTTAGCCGGCTAACCATTCCTTTAAATTCAGTTAAAACCCTCTCTTTGATTTTATCCGGCGTGTGGATTGGCTTTTTCTGGAAGACATTATCGAGTCCGGTTTGCTCATTATAATCAAAATCTACGGGTCGTACCAACACAACTGTATCTGCTAATCTTCTATCCAGCATTCATACTACTCTGCGTAAATCATAAAATTCAAATAACCTAAAAGTTCTAAAACTGAATTCAAATATTTTTATAAAATCAAAATGCCCGGTGATTGCTTAAGAACGACTTAATTCGGGCAAGCTTAAATTTGTTCGCAAAAGAGTTAACTCAATGTCTCCACCAATTTCTCAATCACAGTATCCCAAATTTCATACTCAATGGTTAGCGGTGGGAAAACACGTAAAACTGTAGCTCCAGCAGGGAAAACCAGTACGCCTTTATCCAGCAGCTCTAGAATTATAGGCTGCACTTTTTCTTTGAGCTCGATACCAATCATTAGGCCAAGGTTGCGTATTTCCCGCACTTTGGTCAGTTCCTGTTTCTTCATTTTTTTTTGAAAATAATCGCCTTTTTCTCTGGCGGTTTTATCCATTTTATGGGTAAGCATATAGTCTATTGTGGCAATGGCAGCGGCAGCGGCCAGCGGATTACCGCCAAAGGTAGTGCCGTGGCGCCCGATGGGAATTTCCATTTTATCTGAGCAAATAGCCGCGCCCATGGGAATGCCATTGGCGATGGCCTTGGCAATTAAAAGAACGTCCGGCTGCAAGCCATTGTGGTCCAGTGCAAACATTTTCCCGGTGCGGCAAAAACCGGTTTGAATTTCATCTAAAATAAAAAGGATGTCCTTTTCA
>JAJDAE010000156.1 GCA_029262035.1 Candidatus Zhuqueibacterota bacterium | reverse complement strand
CTCTACTCTCTACTTTTCTTTACAACCACTTCGCTGCATCTTTGGCGAAATAAGTCAAAATTAAATCAGCGCCTGCCCGTTTAATTGAAGTCAGCATTTCCAGCGCAACCGCTTTTTCATCAATCCAGCCCTTTTGGGCGGCGGCTTTAACCATGGCATATTCGCCGCTCACGTTGTAAGCAGCCAACGGAGTATCAAAGTGCTCCCGCAAAACCCGGAGAATATCGAGATACGGCATGCCAGGCTTAACCATTAAAATATCTGCGCCTTCCTCAATGTCCAGAGTGGCTTCGCGGATAGCTTCCATGGCGTTGGCAGGATCCATCTGGTGCGTGCGCCGGTCGCCAAATTTTGGTGCAGACTCCACTGCGTCGCGGAACGGTCCATAAAACGCCGAGGCGTATTTCACAGCGTAACTCATAATCGGCAGATGCTCAAATCCGGATTCATCCAAGCCTTCCCGGATGGCTGCAATCATGCCGTCCATCATGCCGGAGGGCGCCAGCATATCCGCACCGGCCTGCGCGTGAGACACCGCCTGTTTTGCCAGCAGTTCCAGCGTAGCGTCGTTATCGACTTGCTCATCTTTAATTATACCGCAATGTCCGTGGTCGGTATACTCGCAGAAGCATACATCAGTGATAACCATGATGTCTGGAACCGACTGCTTGACGGCACGTACCGCCTGTTGAATGATACCCCCATCATTACAGGAATCTGAACCAACGGCATCTTTTTCTTCCGGCAAACCAAAGAGAACCACCGCCGGAATGCCCAGACTTTTGGCTTCCTGCACCTCTTTCACCAGCAGCTCAACCGAAAATTGGTACTGCCCCGGCATGGAGGCGATTTCTTTTTTGCCATCTTCATAGGTCACAAATAACGGATAGATCAAATCATCCACGGATAATTTTGTTTCGCGAACCATGCGCCTGATTTCGGCGCTGCCGCGCAACCTTCTGGGTCTGAAATATGGGATATGCATTTTTAAGTTCTCATTTAATAATTATACGGTCATTTTTTTAACGCAGAGGCGCAAAGAGCGCAGAGATTCGCAGAGGTCATTCACGGCTAACCTCAATTCCTCAATGGACATTTAATAACTCGCAATTTCTCAACATTATACAATTGTAGGTTCTACTTTTCTATTTATTCCATATCTTTTTTGCGCCAAGGTAAAGAGGCTATTTTACTCAACCAAAGAAATTGTTTTATGTTTTATTTCTTCAAACACATTGTTCGCTACCTTCTCAGAATTCACAATACAATCTCCCACGGATATTCCATCACGAAAATTGCCGGAAATGAACAGCCCCGGGTGACGGCGCTCAAAGCTCTCCACTTTGTCCAGAATAGCTTGATGCCCGAGTTCGTATTGTGGAATCGCACGGCGCCAGCGTTTAATTTTAATAATATCCGGCGTACCTTGCAAGCCCAGGATATCGCGTAATTCACTTTGCACCATTTCAGCTAAATCAGCATCGCTTTGTTCAGTGAGTTCGGGTTGGCGCATACCGCCGACAAAAGTAGTGAGCGCAGCGCCTGCCACAGGTGCACGATTTGGAAACAAAGTTGAACTCCAAATGTTGCCGAGAATTTTACGGTTTTCCACTTTTGGAATAAGGAATCCAAAGCCATCAAGGTCACGACATTGTTCAGTTTTTTTATAACCCAGAAAAGCCATAGTCACGGGTGGATAGGTAATTTTATTCAAACTTTTTGTCAAATCTCCGTCCAGATTTTTAATCAAATCCGCAGTCACAAAAGCCGGTGAAGTAAAGACAATTGACTTGGTTTGAACCATTTCATTTTCACTACCGGCTAATTCAATTTCATATAAATCACTCGATGGATTCTTTTTCAGCGAAGCAACAGCAGCATTCATTTTAACTGCGTCACCCAACAGTTTCACCAATGCATCCACCAACTCCTGCATACCATTTTGGAAGGAAAATAGCTGTGCTTTGGTTTTATCAACCTCAGCTCGTTTCTTGCGCTCTTTCGCCCCCCTGAACGCGCCCTTTATCAGGCTGCCATATTTTTTTTCTAACGCATAAATTTTGGCCACGGCACTGCGTACACTCAGGCGGTCGGGGTCGCCCGCGTAAACCCCGGCTACAAATGGATTAATAGCGTAATCCAAAAATTCCCTGCCGAGGCGACGGGTGACAAACTGTGAGATGGTTTCCTCTTTATCCTCTGGCGCCGGTTTGATGAAGGGTTCAGCAAATAATCTCAGCTTGGCCTGCCATGAAAAAAGTTTTGTTGCCAGAAATTTCGGTGGACTCATAGGCAGAGCCAACAGTTGGCCGCCTCTCAGAATATAACGATTCTTGGCGCTGTCACTCGCATAGACACGGCGATCTTTTAAGCCGATTTCATCAACAAAGTCTCGAATTTTGGGTGAAGTTTCAAGCGTGCTATTAGGGCCGTAATCGATTAAAAAATCATCGCAAACTTCTGAACGAATCGCGCCGCCGGGTTGATCCTTTTTCTCAAGTAGCAGAACATTCAGACCGGCTTTTTTTAGGCGGTAGGCAGTGGCAAGTCCGGAGATTCCACCACCGATTATGATACAGTCTTTTTGCATTTTATTTACCAAAAAACAAAACCTTGCGAAGGTTAGAAACCTTCGCAAGGTTGGTTAAACAGATTCAACTTCTGCTTCCCGCCAACAGTGCGCCTCTGTAATATGCTCGCATTGGTGACAGCGACAACTTCTATCTGCAGAATCGTA
>JAJDAE010000155.1 GCA_029262035.1 Candidatus Zhuqueibacterota bacterium | reverse complement strand
TTAAACCCACCAGGCCAGCTTTGGAACATTCAGTTACTGCTACCAGCAAACCCCAACTTGACGCCGGAATTTCCGTACTAAAGGTCAAAGGCTACCTCGATATGACCACTGCCGAGCAACTCGAGAGTGCGATTACTTCAGTCTATCATGGGAAAAAATATAAAGTCATTATCGATTTAGAAAACGTCGAATATATCAGCAGCATGGGTTGGAGTACCATCCTGGGCAAAATCAAAGATTTCCGTAGAAATAGCGGTGATATTAAGTTGATGAAAATGCAACCCAATGTTTTTGAAGTTTACCGATTACTTGAGTTTGACTTATTTCTTGATGCCTATCATAATATAGATGATGCTGTTCTAAGCTTTAAAAAAAATAACTACGAGTATTAACCTCTCTTTTACGTTCCACATCTTTACACTTGTTTTAAAACAATACATATCACTGACCATTAATCATCCACGTTACATCTTCGACACATCCACATAAACTACTTAAAATAAAAAACTTGAACCATATTATTTCAATCACTTTTCATCTGGCATACAGTTTGATTAACGGTTGGCAATATTTGTTTTTTGAAAGACATCATCCAAAGTATTTTCACCCTGCGTCTTCTTAATCAAAAAAAATAAAAACTTTTTGAGATATTTTTTTAAGTGGGAGTGTCTTTTATCCGATGATGAAGCTAAATAAAAAAGAGGTAAATATGAAAGCCCTGCTCCTTGTTCCATTTTTACTGGGATTGTTTTCGCTAAATTTTTTACTCTCCGAGTCCAAATCAGGCCATGCAAACTCCGAGGTTGCCCAAGGTCTCAAGTATCTGGAAAGTCTGAACCATGTAAATAATGAACTTCATCTTGTCCGCCAAAAAGTAGTCCGTATTATCAATCGGTTCAATCGCAAAATGTCTGATGACATGAAAATTAAAATTGCTGATGAAGTTTATAAAATGAGCGTCAAATATCCTAACCTGGATGTAGATTTAATTTGCGCGACCATCACGCACGAAAGCGGATGTGATTGGAACCCTGAAGCCTTTTCACGGGCTGGCGCCATGGGACTTATGCAAATTATGCCCCGTACCGGAAAATGGTTGTCACGCTTTGAAGGTATTAAGTGGACGAATGCTGAAGATATTTTATTTAATCCGATTCATAATATCAGGTTAGGTAGCAGATACTTGTCTTACTTGAAAGAGTTGTATGGGCTTGAAGGCGGTTTAGCGGCTTACAATGGCGGCGGTGTTCGCGTAAGAAAATGGATTGCGAGCGGTAAAGATGATAACGTGCTGTGGGCTGAAACGAGAAGCTATATTCCGTACGTGCTGAAATGGTATGATGAGTTTAAAGGGACTGTAATGTAATTTTTTTCTCCTCCGCAAGGGTATCGTTTTTAATTTGTGCCTAGGTAAAACAGCTTTGAAAAATGGTACCCTTTTTTATTAACCCCCAATTCTTTTTCTCTTAATTAAATATTCTACTAAAGCCCGGTCATACGGCATTTTAGTGTTTAGATTCACATACTCGATTTGATGTTCCCTGCAAAAATTTTTGTAAGTGTTGTTAAAGTCTTGAATCTTCTCCTTATAGTCGCTCCGAATATGCCAAGGCTGAGTGTTTAACTCCTCCCCGGACTCCATGTCTTTAAAAACCGCATCCGCTGTAAAATCAAAATTCAACTCAAACGGATCCAAAATGTGGAAGACGATGACCTCGTGATTTTTATGCCGAAAATGTTTAAGGCCGCTGACTATTTTTTGCGGATCATCGAGCAAATCGGAAAACAAAATAACCAGGCCGCGACGTTTGATGCGGTCAGCCATTTGATGCAAAGCACTTGCCACGTCGGTTTTTGCGCTGGGTTGGGTTTTTTCTAACTCTGCAAGAATTTCGTACAGGTAAGTTGTGATCGATTTAGGCGGAAGATATTTTCGAATTTTTTCATCAAAGGTAAGAAGTCCGGCTGCATCGCGTTGACGCAGCATCAAGACAGCCAGCGCGCTTGCCAGATACGACGCATACTGAAATTTTGTAATGCCGCCGGAAGTATAATTCATCGAAGCAGAAGCATCCAAAAGCAAGTAAGATTTCAGATTCGTTTCTTCTTCAAACTGCTTCACATAAAAACGATCCGTTTTGCCGTAAACTTTCCAATCGACGTGCTTGATTTCATCGCCTGGCATATACTGCCGGTGTTCCGCAAATTCAACACTAAATCCGTGGTACGGACTTTTATGTAAGCCGGTGATGAACCCCTCAACTACGAGCCGGGCACGCAAATCCATCGACCGAATTTTTGAAATAACTTCCGGATCGAGATATTTTTTGTAATCGGGTTTTGTTGAATCAGTCATTTAAGCCAGCTTTAAAAGCTTGTCGATGATTTCAACGTTGCTAACACCCTCGGCTTCTGCATTAAAGTTGGTGACAATACGGTGTCGTAAAACTGGTGTCGCGATTGCTTTTACGTCTTCATTTTCGGGTGTCGGGCGACCGTCGAGAATGGCACGGGTTTTAGCGCCTAATATCAAATATTGCGAGGCTCGCGGGCCGGCTCCCCAGTTAATCCAGTCGCGAATAAAATCAGGCGATTTTTCATATTTCGGGCGAGTATTTCTGACAAGGTTTACGGCATAATCTATGACGCTGTCGGCCACCGGTACGCGGCGCACTAATTTTTGCAATTTTAAAATTTCATCCGCACTGAGAAGGGGTTTTAGCTCGGCTTCATAAGCGCTGGTGGTCATTTTTACGATTTGGGCTTCCTCCTCGCGCGAAGGATAATCAACCCAAAGGTTGAACATAAAACGATCCAATTGCGCCTCGGGCAGCGGGTAAGTGCCTTCCTGCTCAATTGGATTTTGGGTAGCCAACACAAAAAATGGTTCTTCGAG
Organism: Candidatus Zhuqueibacterota bacterium; assembly: GCA_029262035.1. Classification (GTDB taxonomy): domain Bacteria; phylum Zhuqueibacterota; class Zhuqueibacteria; order Oceanimicrobiales; family Oceanimicrobiaceae; genus JAJDAE01. The sequence goes on along the minus strand of JAJDAE010000155.1, from coordinate 1,943 downwards.
ACGGTAAGTTGTGCCGGCAGCAGTGACTTCATGCTCCTGCATCGCCTGCAACAAAGCAGCCTGGGTTTTGGGCGGCGTCCGGTTAATTTCATCTGCCAGAACAATGTTTGAAAAAACCGGTCCTTTTATAAACTTAAACGCCTTATGTCCGGTAGTTGTATCTTCCTCGATGATTTCCGTGCCGGTAATATCCGACGGCATCAAATCCGGCGTAAATTGGATTCGATTAAATTTTAAGTCGAGTACTTTTGCCAGTGTGTTGATCAAAAAAGTTTTCGCCAGACCTGGTACGCCAACCAGCAAACAATGCCCTCTCGAAAGCAATGAAATCAGTAGTTCATCGATAACCTGGTGCTGTCCGACGATAGCTTTACTAATTTCTTTCGCAATCTCTTCTTTTGCAGTTTTGAGTTGTTGTACGACTTCCACATCACTAATATTTGCTTCACTTTTTGCCATGTAGCCTCCGGTTAACCAGTCCTTGTGTTTTCCCTTAAAAGATTCAAATAGTAGTTAATTCACGTCAGAATGTCAAATCATTTTTCCTTGTACTTGAGCACGTATTTGGTTAAATTGTCGTCATTTAAAATTTAACAGAGAGCATGAAGAAAACAAATATCAACGGTTTGGATCGAGAGGGTCTGGAGAGCTTTATTAGCTCACTGGGTGAAAAGCGTTTTCGGGCACAGCAGCTCTATAGCTGGATGTACGAAAAAGGCGTCATGGACTTCGAGGAAATGACCAACCTGTCGAAACCATTTCGTTCTAAATTAAATGAAACCGCGACTATCAGCCGGTTAAAGTTAAGTCAGCAGTTGTCTTCCCAAAAAGACCCAACTACAAAATTTTTGTTTGAATTGGATGATGGCCAAAAAATCGAATCTGTGCTGATGGTCTACCCTGCCCGCTCCACAATTTGTATTTCAACTCAAGTTGGCTGTGCTATCGATTGTAAATTTTGTGCAACCGGCACCATGGGGCTAACTCGAAATTTGAGTCCCGGAGAAATTATCGACCAGGTCGCGATGGTTCAGCAAATAACGGGCGAGAAAATTTCTAACATTGTCTGCATGGGGATGGGCGAACCATTTCATAATTATGACAATTTGATGACTGCTTGCGATATTCTTTCCGACGATGTGGGGATGAATTTTGCCAAACGCCATATCGTGGTTTCTACCAGCGGTTTGATTCCTAAAATCCATCAGTTCACCGAAGAGGGGCGAAAATTCAGACTGGCGATTTCTTTGAATGCGACTACAGATTCCGTTCGGGATAAGCTGATGCCGTTGAATAAAAAATGGCCAATCCGAGAACTCATCGAAAGCGTGCAGGCTTATACCGAGGCCACAAAAAGACGCGTTACTTTTGAATACGTTTTGCTGAATGGCGTAAATGATTCAATCGAAGATGCCGAACGTCTGAAGAAGTTGTTGGGTCATCTATCCTGTAAAATAAACCTAATTCCATATAATGCAACTTTTGGTGAATATAAAAGACCGACCGATTCGAGTATTCAACAATTCTATGAAAAAATGGCAGGTTCAAAGGTTCCCGTCACGGTGCGGTGGAGCAAGGGGGATGATATTGATGCGGGATGCGGACAGTTGGCGACGAATGCGAATTAATTGCTGGCCTCGCTCAGAGACTGAATTCTGCCACAATGCTTCTCAGCCTTCTTAACTTTTTTTGAATAGCTTCTCTTTTGCTCTTTCGTAAAATGAATTGACTCAATTTTCTCACAAGCCAAACTTGCGTTTTCAAAATCCTCTAACTCAGCATATATTTCCGATAAGCCCTGGTAGCAGCCCAATTCATTATAAGGAGAAGACATTTTTTCTTCTTCAAATGATATAAGAATTTTTTTGTAAAAAGAAATTGCATCTTCCCAATTCCGTTGCTCTCTTGATAACTTTGCCGCAGCCCACCAAAAAAGCCTGGTG
>JAJDAE010000154.1 GCA_029262035.1 Candidatus Zhuqueibacterota bacterium | reverse complement strand
CGGTTCGCGCATGGACGATTTTATTTTTGAAGAATTTAAGGGTACGGGAAATAGCGAAATTGTTTTGAACCGGTCACTGGCCGACTCCCGAATTTTTCCGGCGATTGATATTGCTGCCAGCGGTACGCGTAAAGAACATCTACTTTTCAATGAGAACGAAATGAAAGGAGTTGTGGCGTTGCGTCGCTATCTCGCCGACAAGGAACTTAAGGACGGAATGAACAATTTGTTGAGACTTGTCAATTCAGATCCCACTAACGCCGAACTTCTAAAGCGACCGAAGATGTTTTAAAGAAAGTCTAAATTTGAAGGACAAGTCAGGCCGATGCGGATATTTTTCTTGTGCCTAAAGATGGTTTACATCCGTCAGGGAAAATGTATGCTGCTTGGGCTGAATTGGCCTTGTCCGGTGTTAAGGCCGTTGTAGAAAGAGAGAGGATTTTTTCCAAATGAGCGAGGTGTGTTGATTTGAATTGCTCCCGACCCGGAAGACGAAAGCTTTTTCAACGACGAACTCTTTAATAGAAACTGATATGTATACAACTATTTAACTTTCTAAGTCGCTACTTTCTTCAATCCTCACGACATCACCATTGTTTGTTTCAATAATTTTTGGATCACTTTTTTGAGCGACACTTTTGCTTGGGGGTTGTATTCTGTTGAATCCGTTGAGCGCGGCGACCCTGTAAGCTTCTGCCATTGTTGGATAATTAAAGGTTGTGTTCATAAAGTAAAGTAATGTATTGGCCTTACCTTTTTGTGCCATAATTGCCTGACCAATATGCACGATTTCCGATGCCTGATAACCAAAACAGTGAATGCCAAGAATTTTCAGGGATTCACGGTGGAAGAGAATTTTGAGCACGCCTGTTGTACTGCCGGTGATTTGAGCTCGGGCAAGCTGACGGAAGGTTGAGTGTCCGACTTCATAGGGTACTTTTTTTTCCGTGAGCTGTTTCTCGGTTGCTCCGATGGAACTGATTTCCGGGATGGTATAAATTCCTGTCGGAATGTCTTCAACCGGCCTGTGTTCACACTCATTTGTAATGAGATGCGTTGCTGCAAAACGACCCTGATCATAAGCCGCACTTGCTAAACTTGGGAAACCCACAACATCTCCTACTGCATAAATATTGGGTGTGTCAGTCTGATAATTCTTATTAATTTGAATGGCGCCACGTTTATTTATCCGAATCCCTGCATTTTCCAAACCGATATCGTTCGTATTTCCTGCCCGACCTTGTGCCCACAGCAAGACATCACTATAAATGACTTTATTGGACTTTAAATGGAGGGATACACCATATTCATCCGCTTCAACTCTTTCATACTCCTCATTGTGGCGAATAAGAACCTCCTGGTTACGGAGGTGGTAACTCAAGGCATCGATAATTTCATCATCCAAAAAAGATAGGAGTTGATGGCGGGTATTAATCAGATTTACTTTTATTTGTAACCCCCGGAAAATACAGGCATACTCACAGCCAATTATACCGGCGCCATAAATGGTTACTGTTTGTGGGTTCTGTTCTAGCCTTAAAACAGAGTCACTATCTAGAATTCTTGGGTTGCTGAAATCAAGATCGTCCGGATGCCTTGGGCTTGATCCGGTAGCAACGACCATGGAATCAGCATAGTATAACTCCGGATCCATACCATCTCTACTTAATTCAATGGTATTTTCATCCATGAAGTAACCACGACCGTTTATAATATCAATGCCATTTCGCCCGTAAAAACTTTTGCGCATTTCTACTTGCTGTCGAATTACGAATTCCGCCGATTTTAGCAACTGGGGGAAGGTAGAGCCTTTGGGGTCTCTGGACTCTGCTACTTGTTGAACAGCGTGTCGTAAAGCTTTGCTGGGAATCGTCCCCTTGTGTGTACAATTTCCGCCAATTTCCGGAAGGTCATCGATAAGCGCTACTTTTTTACCACTCTTTGCTGCTTGTAGTGCAGCTCCCTCGCCGCCTGGGCCCCCACCAAGAATAATGATTTCGTATTTATTTTTCATTTCATCAACTATTTCCTTTGAAAAGGATTTCTAGTTCAATCGACAAAAAAAGAGAAGGCTTAAGAATGTATACTAATAATCATAATGAAAGAACCCCGTTCTCTATAGGGCAAATGTCTCGTAAATACTCCCATCTATATATACCTGTGTCATGACCATCTCCCCAAAAAACTTGCATGGCATAATTCCCTAATTCCTCCAACCGTGTAATGGTCCAGGTTTCTGTGTGTGGCGATGTGAAAATATCAGCCGTTACCTTCTTCCCCATGTTGGCATGTCCGCCAGCGCACTCTACGCAGGGACATGCACGACGCAATCCCTCAAGCGGGTATATAGATTTGTGACTATCAGCCCACAAAATAGTCAAGATCTGTTTTTCAGTACTTACAGATATATTTGTTGCATAGGTTCTTTTTTCCATGTCAAGCTCCCTTCTAGGTTTATTGGTAAAGATTTGAAAAAAGGAAAGTAAAAAAAACCATATAAAAAACAAGGAGAAGAGAGTTTTAAATAAAACGAACGAATAAATAATCTGCGAAACTTGGCTGACGATTGTATTTTTCTTAGAGAAAAGATATAGAGTATCATCTCGATCATCACATTAACTGTAAAGTGTCGATATATGAAAAGATCGGGTTTCCGGTTTAGTTGCAAAATCTTGTTAACACTCTTTTTTGTAATTAATTGTCTCCTTGTCAAGACTGCGTTAGCGCAGGAAACATGTGATATTATCTACAATGTTGTATCTTTAAGTGATACTTTCAAGTTTGAAACAGATGTTATTGTTCGTGCCGATATCCCGGAGAACCAGACTAAAGTAATTGGCTGCATTAATGTTCAGCAAAGTGGCTTTTACCGGATTAACTCGGTTGTTTCCTACAGCAATTCTCAGGACAATGAGTCCTACTATTTCCAGGTTTGCGATAAACAAACATCAAGTTGCAAAAATCCCTGTAATCCCAATTTGGGACCGTTTAATGTCGTTGTGGATAAAACAGATGTTGCGGATACAACAGTAAGAAATGCCGGAACCTTTTACTTGGCGCAGGGAGATAACATTGTAACAGTTACACATTATGCAAAAATAGCATATGAGTTTCCACGTTTTATTAATGGCCCTGATTCCATAGATGGCGCACAGAGTGTTCACATGAAAGCAATTGTTGTGGACTTTGTTGACGAAGTTTTCGATGTAGAAGTTAGGGAGTCAGCAAATATCTCCAGGGTGAACCCGGGAGAAGAATATCAGTATCGACTTGCGGTAAAAAATGTTGAAAAATCTGGTGTTTATTTTGTTAATTTGAAAAATGCTTTACCGCCTTATGTAACTCCTATATCATACTCTTTGCCGCCAGCTTCATTTGATTCCGATACTTTATTTTGGGTATTTGACTCTTTGGCTTCGGGTGATTCTATTATTGTTGACGTTGATGTACGCGTTGATGACTCTCCGCCGATTCGTCCTTTTGACTTGGTAAACAAGGCGTGGGTTACAGGCAGTTGCGATATGAACCCTATAAATGGCCTCGATAGTTCAGTCGTTGTCATTCTGCCTCCTATATTCTACGACTTGGAAGTTAAAAATACTACAATAACTGATTCTCTTTTCAGGGGACAGGATGTAACGTTTGAGATTCAACTAAAAAATTCTGGCCCCGATACAGCCGTAAATATAAGTATAGTCGACCTGGCAGACCAAAACCTGTCTTTTCTGGATTCCGACTTTCAACCTCAACGGATAACGCCAGATTCCATTTATTGGCAAGTAGATACTCTTGCTGTAGGCGATTCCGTAAAAATTAAAGTATTTGCAAGGGTAAATGCTACAGGCTTTACCGTACCCGCAGAGGTTTTAAATAAAGTCATTATTGAATCTGAAAATGATATTAACTCTGTTAATGATGAAGCAACGGCAACGGTAAAGGTCGTACCGCGTCGGGCGGACTTATCAGTTACAAAAAGCGCTGATCAGGACTCTATATATAAGGAAAGAAGTTTTAACTATTCAATAACAGTACAAAACACCGGGCCAGATACGGCTACGAATATTGTGTTAAGAGATTTTATGCCAGCCAACTTGATAGTGCAGTCTGTAACCCCTGAAGCCGCAAGTATTCTGAGCGATACTGTTCTTTGGCAGATTGATACGCTGGCAGTTAACGAAACCAGAGAATTTACCATTGGTGCAAAAGTCGATACAAGCAAGATAGGCGCTCCGCTAACACTTTTAAACCGAGTAGAGGTTGAGGGTGAGGTAGATCCGGATATTACGAATAATCAAGATAGCGCAGTTGTAAATATCATTCCCCGGCGTTATGACCTGTCCTTGGAAAAAACTACCAACCGTGATTCAATTTTCAAGGAACAAAGTTATAGCTACCGGATAACAGTAGAAAATGCCGGTCCGGATACGGCGAGCCATATAATTGTAAAGGATGTCAAGCCCGACAACATCATTGCATTTTCTTATGAACCCCCCCCGGTAAAAATTGTTGGCGATAGTATTTTTTGGCGTATAGATTCTCTTGCTGCAATGGAGCGCCAAACTTTTACAGTCGGGGCAAAAGTCGATACGAGCAAAATTACGGTACCGACAGTCTTGACAAATGTTGCCATCGTGGAGTCAGAAAATGATACCAATCCCGGTAATAATGAAGACACAGCCATAGTTAAGGTTGTACCCCGGCGCTATGACTTGTCTGTGAAAAAAACCTCGAGTCAAGATTCAATTTTCAAAGAGCATAGTTATAGTTACGAGTTGATGGTGGAAAACCTGGGTCCGGACACTGCTTTAGATATAACTTTGACTGACATAAAGCCGGATAACATTATCGCATTTTCGTATGACCCTGCACCGGTGAAAACAGTGGGCGACAGTAGTTTCTGGCATATAGATTCTCTTGCAATTGGCGAGCGGCGCACTTTTACCGTTGGTGCCAGGGCGGATACAAACAAAATCGTTGTGCCGGCCGAGCTAACAAACGTTGCCATTATTGAATCGGAAAATGATAGTAATCCCCTAAATAATGAAGATACTGCAATTGTTAAGGTTGTTCCCCGACGTTACGACCTGTCCCTGGTAAAAACCGCCAGCCGTGATTCTATTTTTAAAGAGCATAGTTATAGTTACCGGATAACAGTAGAAAGTGTCGGCCCGGATACGGCGAGCAATATAACTGTAATGGATATCAAGTCCGACAACATCATCGCCTTTTCTTATGAGCCCCCCCCGGTAAAAATTGTTGGCGATAGTATTTTTTGGCGTATAGATTCTCTTGCTGCAATGGAGCGCCAAATTTTTACAGTCGGAGCAAAAGCCGACACGAGCAAAATTTCGGTACCGACAGTCTTGACAAATGTTGCTATTGTGGAGTCAAAAAATGATACCAACCCAAATAATAATAAAGACACAGCCCTGGTTAAGGTTGTACCCCGGCGCTATGACTTATCTGTGAAAAAAAACTCGAGTCAAGATTCAATTTTTAAAGAGCATAGTTATAATTACCGGATAACAGTAGAAAATGCCGGTCCGGATACGGCGAGCCATATAATTGTAAAGGATATCAAGCCCGACAACATCATTGCATTTTCTTATGAGCCCCCCCCGGTAAAAATTGTTGGCGATAGTATTTTTTGGCATATAGATTCTCTTGCTGCAATGGAGCGCCAAATTTTTACAGTCGGAGCAAAAGCCGATACGAGCAAAATTTCGGTACCGACAGTCTTGACAAATGTTGCTATTGTGGAGTCAAAAAATGATACCAATCCAAATAATAATAAAGACACAGCCCTCGTTAAGGTTGTACCCCGGCGCTATGACTTATCTGTGAAAAAAACCTCGAGTCAAGATTCAATTTTCAAAGAGCATAGTTATAGTTACCGGATAACAGTAGAAAATGTCGGCCCTGATACGGCGAGCAATATAACTGTAATGGATATCAAGTCCGACAACATCATTGCATTTTCTTATGAACCCCCACCGGTAAAAATTGTTGGCGACAGTATTTTTTGGCATATAGACTCTCTTGCTGCAATGGAGCGCCAAACTTTTACAGTCGGGGCAAAAGCCGACACGAGCAAAATTACGGTACCGACAGTCTTGACTAATGTTGCTGTCGTGGAGTCAGGAAATGATACCAATCCAAATAATAATGAAGACACAGCCCTGGTTAAGGTTGTACCCCGGCGCTATGATATTCAAATTACAAAGACAGCTAGTGCGGATTCTGTTTTTCCTGGCCAGGGTTTTGGTTATACACTGTCAATTTTAAATGCAGGACCAGATACTGCATCGTCGGTTCAGGTAAAAGATGTCGTACCAGACCTTGCCGCACTTCTTGAGTTTGAACCACAACCGCAAAGAATAACTCCGGATTCCGTGTTTTGGGATATTATGTGGGTTGCCCCAAACGAAACGCTCACACTTGACATTCAGGCAAGGGCTGATTCCGGGAAGCTGGGTTTACCCCGCTTAATTACAAACACGGGTATGGTTTTTTCAAAAAGAGATATAAATAGTTCAAACGATTTGTCAACGGTCACAAATTATATTGTTCGAAAACGATCTGACCTGCAAATTATTAAATCTGCTAGTATTGATTCAGTTGATGAGGGCGGTACATTTGCCTACTCTTTGCTAGTCGAGAATATTGGACGCGATGTTGCTGAGCGGATTGTTCTTTGGGATTTGCCATCCCCTCTTACACCAACAAGTGATTTTAGCTTAAGCCCGGACTACACGCAACAAGACACTTTGTTTTGGCTGTTTGATTCTCTGTCGGCGGGTGATTTTTTCGAAATTGAGTATGCTGCGCAGGCCCCGGACTCTGTACCGACGACGCCTTTTGAAATTCCAAGCTTTGCCAGCATTTTTGCAGAAAACGATATTAATTCCCGGAACGACTTTTCGCAATCAATTATTATAATAAGGCCGCAGAACGATTGTATTGTTTTTGATCGAAACGTTCTTATTCCTCAACGTGGAGAACGACTCGAGATAGAGTTTGAATTGAGTACCGGGCGGCAAGTCGAAATTGACATTTATGATGTATCCGGATACCGTATCGGTAATTTACGGAAGGAGTTTTTTGCCCCGGGACTGCATTCTATTGAATGGGATGGCAAGAATAGAAAGGGCCTGGATGTCGGAAGTGGTACCTATCTTATTACTTTTAAGTCCGGTGGGTTGATTTGTTATAAAAAAATTATAGTGGTTCATTAATACAGAATGATAAAGACACGTTTGAAAACTTCTGCCTTTGGCTTGATACTTTTTACTACTGCGCTCAATGCGCAGATTCAATCCGGTGCGGCATTTCTAAAGGTTCTGCCTGGCGCGCGACAGCAAGGACTTGCAAACAGTTTAACTGGGGGGCTGGACGACACACATATTTTGTTTGCGAATCCGGGAAGCATTGGTTTCTACCGTGAATGGCAATGGTCGGCCGGATATACAGAATGGATAGCAGATATATTTAATGCCTCATTATTATATGGGCGCCAGTTTCGTTTTAATAGCCTCATCAGCGATCGCCTTAATTTTGCAATTGGCGTTCAGTATCAGGGAGTCCGCGAATTTGATAGTTCGCGTGGCGCAGCAGCTCCGGCTTCAGCAAAAGATTTTCTACTATCCGGCACGTTGGGTAGCCCGATCAATATTCTTTCAAAAAATATTTCATGGGGAGTTACCACAAAATATTTTAGGAGTGAACTAGCCGGATTTAATGCTTCATCACTTAATTATGATTTTGGATTGTTGTACAAGTCCAAACGGATCAAAGCGCCCGGACTGACGCGTTATATGTTTAAATATGCGTATTGGTCGATTGGGGCTGGTTTGTTACATAATGGTCGGGCGTTAAAGTTCTTGAATGCCGAGACTCCCCTGCCACGCACATTTCGCTCCGGCGCTGCTCTTAATTTGGGCACACACGATGGTTTGCAAGTTCAGCTTGCTGCAGATCTTTTAAAGGTTCGCGATGAGGATTTTAGACTAAGTTTCGGGGCTGAAATTAAAAATCTTTTCAGCCCTATTCACAAGGGAGTTGGACGACTGGTTGATGTAAGAGGTGGTTATAATTTTGACAATGATTTATTTAGTAAGGTCAGTTTTGGTTTAAGCTTCCGACTTGATGACTACACCGCTTTCCCGTTAAAAAAGATAGCACCCCGAAATAGTGCCATGCAACTGGATCTTGGAATTATTGATAACAGCGAATTCTTTTCTTCGGTTTATAGGGGAAGTGTGGCGCACTACTCAATTCAACCTGAAAAATTTGACGAATTAGATCTCAATGGGAGTCGGTTTTCTGAATTGAATCCCGCAAAGGTATCCTGGAAAAGCAGTGACGATCCGGACTTATATGATGAAGTAAATTATTTTCTTTTTCAGAGCCTTGATGACAGTCTTGTGTTGGAGCAACTAATAAACGATATTGAAGAACAGAAAATAGATATTTTTGATGATATTTCTCTGACTCAAAAGTTAGATTCCGTGAGCGTTCAAAAAGTGGTAATAGGGCAACCCCAATTTACATCGGCAGACGCCATCCGGCCGATTGAAACTAAAATAGCCGCTGACAGACTTGCATTTTATAGTCAAGAAACCAAAAATATAGACTTTAGATATAAAAGAAGTCTGGCTCCGGGCAAATATTTCTGGTCGGTTATGGTATACGACAACAATCAACATTTCAGGTTTATCGGAGATGTGGATACGAGGATTAGTTCTTTTATAATGGAGCATGTTCTGAAACCAGACCTGACCATAAAAATAACAAAAAGAACTGTAAAAAAAGCACCGGAGCCCTTACAACTTCCGGTCGACCCCATAAGATTTAGACCGGACAGCTCAAGCCTGTCATCTGAAAACAGGGCACTGCTTGCCACGTGGAAATCAATAATTTCAGATAACCCGGACATCGTTTTTGAGGCAGCTGGTCATGCAGATAGAACCGGGCCACCCCCGGAGCCATATCGGAAAAAGTATAATCAGGCATTGTCTTTGTTGCGGGCTCAGAGCATTGTAAATTGGTTGACTTCTCAAAAAATCAGAACTTCTCAAATAACCGCCAACGGTTATGGAGAATCAAGTCCGCTTAAACTATCGAATTCAGCAGATGTACATTTTCAAAACCGGAGAGTTGAACTAAATGTAGTTGAAGATAATCGCACTTCGAAGGAAGAAATTGCGTCTGTTAAATTCATAAATATAGGACGAAGAGAGGCCGGGATGTTTTCAGTGGCGGTATATAGTCTGGAGAGTCCCATCGACGACCAGATGATAGATAATGTAGGTCAGGGTATGTTCGCTTTTTTTGAGAGCGGCAGTGACCATGGTACAATAGCTCCTAAACGTGTAAAGATAGTGAATGTTGATAAACTGGCTCCTGGAGATAGTTTGAATATTGAGATACCATTCGATCAATCAAGACCTTATATCCTCGCAGTTGTTGACAAGGAAAACTATATTGCCGAATCGAATGAAAAAAACAATTGGCATGTGGAGGCGTTTGATACCGAGCAAAAAACTTTTCCGGCAGTTGATCCTGATAGGGTTAGTTTTGACTTTGATAGTTTTGGCTTAACAGACGAAACAAGAAATGCATTAAAAAAAGTGGTATCCTATTTAAATGAAAACCGGCTCGCTAAAATCGAGATAATCGGTCATACAGACGATAAGGGTGCGGAGGAATATAATTTGGCGCTTTCTCAAAAACGCGCTGATGCTGTGAAAGACTTTTTTATTAGGAATCACATAGTCCCGGATAGACTTTTTGCAACGGGTTTTGGTGAATCGCAACCCACCATAATGGGTAACACAGAAAAAGCGCGTGCAAAAAACCGTAGAGTTGAGATTAAGCTATGGGATGGCTCGACGAAAGAGGTGTCAAGTTTTCTTAATAACTAAAAGTGTATAGTCATCAACTTGACTGGCGTCACCATAAAAAGATTTTATATCTGCCTTAATAACATCAACAATTTTTTTTGAAGTCATGCTTCGTGAATCACTTAGCTTACCTTTTAATCTCTCAATAGAATAGTAAGATACTTCTTCTCCAGCGCCTTGCTTGCCGACAGCAGCCTCTTCAATTCCGTCAGTATAAAAAACCATTAAATCTCCGGCTTGAAATTTCTGCGCTCTAACTTCGAGGGCTTTAGTGAATTCGCCTCGATTTTTTTGTATTCCCAGCCCGATTCCATTTTGACTTAATTCCAAAACATCAGTTTCTTTATCGGCTTTAACCAAAATAGGCTTTGTGTGCCCGGCTCGAACAAAAGTTATGAGTTCTTTTTTGATGTCAATAACTCCAAGGATTGCCGTAACAAATATCTGTTTATCTATGAAGGAGCCTGAAAAGTATTCATTTAATTTAACAGCGATTTTTTCGGGTTCATCTGTGAATTGTGGAGAGTATCTTATCAGGCTGATGCATTGAGCCATATAAAAAGCGGCAGAGGTGCCCTTGCCGGAAACATCACCAATTGTAAACAGGAAGCGATTTTTGTCCAGCTCAATGACGTCATAAAAATCACCACCGACCTCATTCGCAGTTTCCAATATTGCGGCTACCTGAAAACCGGGTACATTTGGCAACTTCTTTGGCAGTAAGTCCAGTTGAACTTTTTTTGCGATAGTTAGCTCATGAGCGAGCCGTTCCTTTTCCCGGACATCAGCAATAGATTCTTTTAATTTGTCTCCCATTTGGTTGAAATGTCCGGCAAGTTCAACAAATTCATCTCTGCCCTCAACCTTTACTTTGTAGTCAAGATTGCCCATGGAAATTTCACGAATACCATCCTTTAATTGACCAAATTTTTGCACAATCATTTTGTTTATTTCTGCGCCAAAAGTAATCATTCTTTTGGTTACCACAGTATTTATCAAAAAGAACAAAATTATGAGCAGAAGAACGTAGCTGGATAAAGTTGATGTAAATAAGTCAAGGTTTGGTACAAATAAAACATCAAATGCAAAGAAGCCGTTTTTATTGAATGAAGAGTCGAATATTGGTGTAATTAATCTGCCTGCCGGGATATAACTTTTCGAGATTGTTTGATTGTTAACCCGCAGCGTTAAGTCCGGCGTATTCTGCTCGTATTCTCTCAGGGCTGCTTGTATTTGCCATTCAGGTTTGTGTGGTATTAAGCCGAAAGGAAATATGTAAAAATTTTTGTCATTTCGCTCCCCCATATGTACAGGCATTTTGGTGATAAGTCTATAAAAGTAATTCTCCACTTTTCCGGGACTATATGGGTAACCCAACAAATGGGTGCCGGCAAGTACAAAAGTATTTTCCGAACAAATTTGCATGAAAACAGAATCAATTTTTATATATGTGATTTTAGATTCCCCGGCGTCGTTTTCTGCTTCTCTGAATAAAAAGAAATTGGATGACTTATACCCGGGAAGAATATCCAATTGAATAATTCCTTGGTCGCTTCTGTCTTCTGGTAAAAAAAAGGGCTTGTATCCGGGAATTTGAATAGATCTGGAGCGCAAGGCCCGGAAGCTTCTGTTAAAAACTGCGGACTTCACCTCTCCCGAAGTTATTTTATCAAAAGTAGTCCAAATAGCCTTTCGGGTTTTTTCGGCCTGCCACCCGGCAAGAAATGCATAAAAGATAAGCAGTAAAAGGCTTAACTGTATTAATTGCGGTAAGGTTGATTGAAATATCCCGGAGATTCTTAACTTTCTCGATAAGCTGGCAAAATTATAAATTAAAACAATTGGAATTTTAAGAAAAAGTACCACCAGATAAATCTTAAAGGCGATGTGTAGCAGTCTTGGCCAGGCATACCACAAGGTAAGCTCAGAAAACGGCTCGGATTGAAAAGCATAAATATTTAAATTCGTAAAACCAGTGAAAACGAAATATAAAAGTGGAAGTGAAATATAGAGTTCGGCTTTAGTTAATTCTTCCAGCCAGGATGTTTTTTTCAGTAAGTATAAAAACAAGGCTACCTGAAGCGCAATTAGAAGGAAAAAGTGTTGGCTTCCTAATACTTCCAAAGCAGGTATACAAATTAGGAATGCGACAATTAAAACACCTCCCTTGCCCTTGGAGTTTGTTACCAGGATCAAACTAAAAATTAAAGCTAAAAAGGAAACCAGTAACAGGTGGATTATCTTAGGAAAAAAAGCAGGATACAGAATAGTGTTGGTTAGACAAGATTTTATAATTAAGGTATCGCAGAATGCTAGTAGAAAAAAGAGTGTGAGCAATATTTCGGTCGGTGGTCTGATAGTTTTGTCAACAAAAACTGCTAACCTGATTAGAAAATAGATATTGACTATAATCAGAAAAGGTCGGAGAGCCGAAAACGCATCCAGGGGGTAAAGGTAGGCAAGGAAAGTTACAAACCACACTATTGCATCAAGTAATGCAATTTTCGGATTGGTTTTTAGCTCTGACAGTCGCGACCAAAGCTCAGAATATCTGGACAGAATGGAAAAGTTTCCTGTAGACAAATTAAACTTCCTTTTATAGTGCTCTCACGACAACCATCGTCATGTCGTCATGTTGGGGGTGGTTGCCAACAAAACCCTTTACGGAACGAACCACGGTTTGTATTAATCCATTTGCTGATGTGTTTTTGTTTTCAGATATAATTTTTTCAAGTTTTTCCTCACCAAACTCTTCTCCGTTTTCGTTGCTGGCTTCAGTAAAGCCATCGGTATAAAAAACCATAATATCACCGCTTTGAAGTGGCAGTTCATGTTCTTCCAAAAAAGAGTTAAACTGTGTGCCCGACTCCAAGCCTACAGCCAGCCCATTGGGTTGAATTGTCGTACTCTTGTTGGTACTTTGCTGGACAAGTATTGCGGGGTTGTGTCCTGCCCTGGAAAAGCAAACTTTGTTCTTCTTCATATCAAGCACTGCGTAAAATAAACTCACAAAACTGTTTCGCTCAATGTTTTGGTACATCTGCCGGTTCAGTTTGTTGAGAACATCTTTTGGGGAGAGACTCTCGCTTGCATGCGATTGCAGAATACCTTTTGTCAGGGTCATATATATTGCTGCGGGAACACCCTTGCCGGAAACGTCACCGATTGCAATGCCCAGACAATTATTGCCCAGACTAAAAAAATCATAATAATCACCGCCGACCTCTAAAGCGGGGATACAAATTCCGGCGATGTCATAGCCTTCTGCAAGTGGGGTTTGTTTCGGCAGCAGGCTCATTTGTACATTTCGGGCAATCTCGAGTTCTTTTGCCATGCGTTCACGCTCAGATATTCTTTTGATATGCGTGGGAGTCAGTTCCACTGAAAAAGAGAAATTTTGTTTTTTAAAGATGGCAATGGCTGCAGCAATTAGTGGAATGGCCAGGAAAAAATAAAGAAACCACTCTTGTGTTTGATAGATTGGCGATGATGAAATCAGAATAGGGGCAGCGTAGCCAAATAGCAAAATAATGAAATTTGTAACGATTGACGTTAGCAGGTCATACTTTACAACGATTAGTCCAAAGATAAGACTTAATCCAAAATAAGCAGGAAACAGAAAAGTGAAATTAGTAAATCCAAATGGTGAGTCCCATAAATTGAAAGCGATGAGCATCCAAAGAAAAGAAGAAATAATGATGCCGTGCCATGTCTTTTTGGTTTTTTCTCTTAGCCAGGCAATAAAGAAGAAACGAAATACAATTTCATTTAAGAGCGAAATTCTCAGTGCCAGTAAAATGGCACTGAGAGAAGGAAAAAAAGATTCGGGTATGCCGCTAAATCCCAAAAAGAACATGCCAATGTTTGAGCGTAAATCTATTACTGCAACTAAACTGGTAATAATTGCAAGAATAATGAAGCCGAAACTATAACCTCTGAGAATGGAATTAGCAAATTCAAAGGTAAACGGTTTTTTAAAAATAAAACCATCTATGGCTTTTAATTTGTCAGACCAACCGCGCCGTGCAGAAGACTCGCCGACACTCCACCCTGCGAAAACCATTGCTGCCAGAAAAGCCTGCACAATAAATGCAGTTAGGATGAATACCAGAACTCTAACATTAAAACGATTTACATCTCCTATCCCGGTGCCATAGCCGATTGTTGTAAACCGCAGAGACAGCTCCAATAGAATAATACCGAAAAGCACCGCAAAGATGTAAATGCCGGTTTTGACACCAACTTCACCATCGTGATATTTTTTCAAAAATACAGTAATAATAAAAATTAAAAGTACAAAAGCGGCTATGGAGGATGCGACTACGATGTAGGTGACGGTTGTTTGTGAGCTGCTGAAATTCTGTCGAAAAGCCTCGGGTTCCTGTAGGTTGAATTGATACCGGCCGATTTTGTTGCCATGAATATCAACCCATATTTGAGGCAACATATTGAACATGGAATCCTTGGAAGTCCAGTGAAACGTGTAATCATTGCGTGAGGACAGCTCGTTGACCGAGGACTTTTGTAACTCCAGCCGGTTAATTTTATGACCCTGTTCCTGAAGAAACTTTTCTGCCAATAATCGTGCTTCCATCTGACTTACCGAGGCAGATGTCGTTGAGTCAGTAAGGCGATGCCGAAAACCAAAAACTTTGCCCGTCGGTGAAACCGTTACGTTGAACTGATCGGTCATTCGGCTGGGGGCAAGTTTTTTGTCATAAAAATAGATGTCCCAGGAATGCAGCAATAGTGAGTCTGAGCGAAAGATTCTGTTGGCCTGTTTAAGACCGATTGAATGGTCTAGATAGAAGGCGCCGCCAGAGTCAAACCTGAAGTTGGCGTCACTGGTTAACCTGGATGTATCGTATCCAAGTTCTGCCAAATATTTTTTTGCCAGGGCAATAACCTCCTGGCGCGAATATTTTAAATCCACCGATGCCTGCGGCGCATAATCGAGGTATAGTGAAAAGAAGATAGCAGCGCTCAGCATTCCCAAAATAACAGTAATAATTATCGACTTTTTTGTAGCCATAAATGATACATGGAAAGATGAATTGACCGGATTAAGATAAAGTTAAGAAAGTGAATAGTCTTTGTAAACGAAAAAAAACAGTTTAAGTTATTGCTTTTAGATCCTTTTCTGTAATTTTTTCGTCAGGTTTTAAAACGGGAGTTTGAATAAAATGAAAGCCGGGTTCATTTTTGAACCCGGCTTAAATATAGAATCTAGATAGCTTCTATATTCGTTTTTCTAAACTCATCTCCTTTTTCCTTCAAGCCGGCTTCAATGGCTTCCTCAGTTTCAAGGCCATGTTTCACCGCAAAGTCACGAACATCCTGAGTGATTTTCATAGAACAGAATTGCGGGCCGCACATGGAACAAAACTTTGCATCCTTAAACGAATCGTGCGACAAAGTTTCGTCGTGGTAAGCGCGAGCTGTTTCAGGATCCAGGGAAAGGTTGAACTGGTCCTCCCAGCGAAATTCAAACCGGGCTTTGGAAATTTCATCGTCTCGTTTTTGTGCACCGGGATGGCCTTTTGCTAAATCCGCAGAGTGTGCCGCAATTTTGTAGGCGATTAGACCTTGTTTTACATCCTCTTTGTTGGGCAATCCCAAGTGCTCTTTGGGAGTAACATAACACAGCATTGCGGTGCCATACATTCCTATCATCGCAGCGCCGATTGCAGATGTGATGTGGTCGTAACCAGGGGCGATATCTGTGACGAGAGGCCCAAGTGTATAAAAAGGAGCTTCATGGCAGATTTCCTGTTCCTTATCAATATTCTCTTTTATGAGATGCATAGGCACATGTCCCGGCCCTTCTATCATCACCTGCACATCGTGTTTCCAGGCGATTTCAGTTAATTCGCCGAGTGTGTCCAGTTCGGCAAACTGCGCTTTATCATTTGCATCGGCAATAGAGCCGGGACGCAACCCATCTCCCAGCGAAAACGCGACATCGTATTTTTTTAGTATTTCACAAATTTCTTCAAAATGAGTGTAAAGGAAATTTTCTTTGTGATGATGCAGGCACCACTTTGCCAAAATGGAGCCACCACGAGAAACAATGCCGGTAACTCTTTTCGCTGTTAAGGGAATATACCGCAATAGGACACCGGCATGTATTGTCATATAATCCACACCTTGTTTGGCCTGGTCTTCAATCACCTTTAGCATGAGCTCCGCTGTTAACTCTTCAGGACTATTAATGTAAGTGAGAGCTTCATAAATTGGCACGGTGCCAATGGGCACGGTCGATTTTCGTAATATTGCGTTACGGTTTTCAATAATGCTCTTGCCGGTGGAAAGATCCATCACTGTATCTGCACCCCACTTTATTGACCAGTCTAGTTTTTCAACTTCCTCCGGTATGGAGGAAGTTGTCGCTGAGTTTCCGATATTTGCATTAATCTTCACTTTAAATTTTTTTCCACTGATCATCGGTTCCAGCTCGGGGTGATTGATGTTTGATGGAATAATGGCTCTGCCTTCAGCGACTTCTTGCCTTACCGTCTCAACGGGAAAGTTTTCTTTCTCTGCTATGTATGCCATTTCCTGGGTTATCAATCCTTTTTTGGCGAAATGCATTTGCGAAACATTTTCGCCCGAACGGTTCTTTATGACGCCATTAACACCCATGGGATTCTCCTAAAAAATATGAATAAAAAAGCCATTTTTCCAAACCGGATAGTGGGACGGAAAAACGGCTTAATAAGCAAAATAGAATTGAGCCATTCCCTTCGCCAGAATTACCTGGATCAGGTTCTAAGGGACAAGTCTCAGCCAATTTTTTATCAGCGCCCCTATAGCTTGTTTGAATTTTAAGATATTTTTTAGTCTAAATCAACTTATAAATTCAGAATTATTCATTCAAAAAATGATAGCAGAAGTTTTTTGTTGACCCCGTTGTCCGGATGATTTAAACAGAATAGTGTTGATAATTGTTTGTTGTAAAATAGGATGTTAAGAAGTGGGGTACACTATTGTGTTGTTCTTCGAGTTTTGGTTGTTGCGGTGCTATTTTCCCGCCAGTGATGATGTAAAAAAACGTAAGAATACTTTTCTTCAAGATCATGTAAAAAATTCTCATAAGAGTCAAATATTTTATGAAATTATAATAATAAGATGCAAATTTTGCCCAAAATAGCCCTAAAGTTGTCCACTTACCAGGAAAGTGGATAAAAACTAACCAATTTTATCATTTTTGCTAAAACCTACATTTTCCCGTGCTTTCACAATAATGTTTATTGAAATCGTTTTTTGAAGAAAGGTTTATGGCACATCTCTTGCCTAAAAGAGTGAAAATTTACACCGGGAAATTCTAACTTGCTAAACAATTCGACTTCATCATGAGACAGCAGCTACAGCACATTCATTTAATCGTTCTACTTGTTTCTTTGTGCACACAGAGCAGACTTCTTGGTTTTCAAGTGCACAAAGAAACATTATTCAACTTTGCCAAAAACTTGGAAATAGTTGATAGTTTCCCAATCCAAAACGATTCCGATATTGCCCTGCGAATTAGGCTTAGGAATACGGGCAAGACTGACTTTGCACCACGGATCTGGGCAGAGATTTATACTAATGGAAATATTTACCATAACCGGTTTGTCACGGAAGCTTTTATCGTTCCCGGGACAGAAAGCACAGTTGATATTCCATTGACGGGCCTGAAACTTGGCCAATATAAAGCAATTGTTGCTGTAAAGTATTTTGATGAATCTAATGTTTCCGGAGTAAAAATCGCGACTAACCTCCTTGATTATGTTTCCAAGTTCACAGTCTCAGTGAATCGAAACAAACAAATTACTTTAATTCCAGGCCAGGAGAATAGGTCGGGAATAAGAACGCGTGATGTTACAGCCAAGAGACTGCTTGCACAGAATGATTTGGTATCTAAGCAATCTTACTTTAGTACCCCAAACAGCATCCCGGAGCAGAATTCAAAAATCATGAATAAGCGGTCACAGAACAAAAGAGTTCATCAAAAGAAAGAAGAAGAAAGCTCTTCAGCTGCGGAGCTTTCCATTGAAGAGATTATACCCAAAGGCATTATTGCTGAGTATAAAGTAAAAAAAGGAGATTGGCTTTCAAAAATTGCTCTGAGGTATTATGGCGATATGTTGAAGTATGCCATTCTTTTTGATGCCAATCGAAAGATACTAAAAAATGCTGATCTAATCTATCCGGGACAGGTTTTGTTGATACCGGAGTTAGAACAATCAGAGAAAATTGTTGCTGAGAATGATTTGCAGCCGACAAACGTCTCTTTGGCAGAATTAGTCTTTGAAACCGGTGAGCGGGATAAATACAAAGAAAAGAGTGAAGAAGTAGTTTTGGGAGACGTGACTGTTGTTTCGGGCGCTCAGGACTTATTTTTTACCAAAATAATTTCAGTACCATTTTCATCAAAATCATATTTGATTTCGTCCATTAAAGAAGATAAAATAAAAATGCCGCGCCCACTTTCCTTCAATAGATTTTCCGGCGCTAATGGGTCGCTTACCTGTTCAGGGTTAAACCCGGGTCCTTCGTCTTTAATGCGGACCACCAGCCTTTTTTCCTCTAGTTGAAAAGTTACAGTAACCTTTTTATTTTTGTCTTGCTTGTTTCCATGTAAAATGGCATTGTTCACTGCTTCGGTAACTGCAATGGCCAGGCTATCCTTTTCCTCTTCTGTAAAATTCATTTTATCGGCAGTTTTTTCAGTGGCTTTTTCAACTATTTCAATCTGGTTCAGGCTACTTGGAATAACAAGTTTGACATCTTTTTTTTCTGCCACGAGGTGTTCCCTTTGTTTTAAAAAAACCAGTTTAAATTGATATCGTAATTTTGTATGTATTCTCTTTTTCGCTGAAAGGGTTCGGAAATTTGAACGTTTCCAGACAAGACAACTTCCATTGTATTATCGGGTTTGTAGGATATTTCAACTATAGGACCGTAGTTTGTGTGCTTTGATTGTACATTTTTTTCTGATTCACCAGAAGTTTTTTGTTTGTGTTGCCACCGAGTTTGTTGAAAAACGTGTGCACCGGTAGAAAAATATAGTCCGTTATTAAAGCGATGTTTGTAGAGTAATTGAGTTTCGATGCTATGCCAGGAAAGCGCAAGTGTCTGCCGCCACAAGTCAAAGAAAAACTTTCCCTGTTCAGCAAGTTCATAATTAAAAGCAAGTTCAATCCGATTTTGGTGGGACAGACGATAAAAGCTATGATTGTTTACTAGAAATTGTCGGCTTACAGAGTTGCGGTTGCTTATTTCCTGTTGATCAAAATCAAAAGTCTGGTATTTTGCCCGTACAGTAAACTTTTGCTGAAAATAAAACTTGCTGTTTGGTTCATAGATAACTTGGGGTGCAAGTTGAAAATTTCTTTCCCAGTTATTGCCGCTACTGATATTGCCGGAAATAAAAACGAAGTGGTTTAGAAAAGCACTCGCACGCCAAACGAGCTTCAAGTCTCGACTGAATTGGTGTGAATGTGCCAGGGTAAACTGCCATTTTTGCTGATCGTGATCATTCGGATTGGTTTCGTTGGTTGTTTCGTATTGAAATTTTGACACGCTGGCTGCTGCTCCGAGGGAGTCCTTGTTCGATATTTTTACCCCGGCAATTCCACTCAACTTTACCAAAGCAGACTCTGTACCGAACCCAACCGTGGGATTAAGACCAAATGGATCAGGTGTTTTATCTTCCCTGTTATCTTCACGGTTTTTTAGCCGTGATTCCCACCCAACAGTCGTAAACCAATTTTTATTGGCATAATTAAAGCGAAATGAGTTGTTAGATTCAAACCCGGTGTCATCTTTTTTAAGTTTGTTCTCATCATTTTTTAAGTTATTAATTCTAAAGCTGGTGGCGTAAAGTGCGTTGTTGATAAACAAGGTTGCATCTTCAGCAATCCTGTAACTTAGTCTGTTCTCAAACCCACGATTTGTTTGTACAAGATTGCGAACAAAAACTTCATTGTCTTCGAGGCCAAAGCTATCCCGCCGCAGTCTGTCAACAACAATATTTAAGGTGTCAGCCGTTGATTCATAAAACTGCCGTTCAATACGATATTTTATATGTAGGTCATGGTTTTTTCTTTGTGGAAAAGAAACCAACTGTCCGGAGAAAGAGAAATCGTTTTTAGACTTGTCGAGATCAAACCTGTCTATGTTTGCATCCAGCCCAAAACCGTAACCGTGGTCTTTTTGTTCTAACTGAGTTTGCCATTTCGTGGTTACAGACGGCGAGATGGTGAGATTTGAAATGGGTTTATATATAAAGTCTACTTTGCCGGCCGTGGAGGTAAAATCGTTATCGAAGCTCTCACCAGTTGAAAGACTTGAGGTATTATCTAACGGATCGATTAAAATTTTTGAATTGAAAGATGTACTTGCCTGTATTTGGGGAGAAATTGAAAACCGAAGACCAATATCCAGGTTCTGATCATCTTTCCAATTGTCGCCTGAGAATACGCTTTGCAGGGTCGAGCGAAAATCTTCTCTGACTTGGAAGTGTAGTTTATTATCTATTTGTTTTTGATAGTTCAAGCGATAATTCCATTCAAAGACATTTAAATTCCGACTAAACCCTATTTTAGAAAACCTCGGGTAGTACGATCCATAGCCCAAAGCTTGTTGCCCTTGTGAAAAGACTATCCCAACCATGCTAAAAAAAAGTAACGGGAATACAAATCCCGTTTTTTTATAATTCATCCCACCCGGTTATATCGATTCTTTATTTATTGAGGGCTCATCCTTTTGTTTATTGGGAACGACAGCGCCGCCCGAAATGACTAACTTTAGTGCTTCCTCAATCGTTAAGTCGAGCTCCATAACTTGCGTTTTAGGTACAAAAAGTAAAAAGCCGGAGGTTGGGTTAGGTGTTGTTGGTAAAAAAACACTCACCACGTCCTCGGGTAGAACATCCTGTACCGGGCCTCGTGTATCCTGTGTATAAAAACCAATGGAGTAAATTCCCGGTCTTGGGTATTCAAATAGTATTGCCTTCTCAAAAACTTCTCGCTGTGATGAAAAAAAAGCCTGGCTGATTTGCTTAATGGCGCTGTAAATGCGGTTGATCAATGGAATGCGTTGGACAATGCTATCTCCAAACGAAACAACTTTCCGGCCAAGATAGTTAGTAGCAATTGCGCCTGTTAAAAGAATTATGACTACGAGCGTAAAAAATCCTATTCCCGGAATTTCTTTTTGGCCGAGCGCGAAACCAAACTGGTCTACAATAAACCGGTTGACAAAGCCATTCAATATCCCGTCAATGGCCAGGAACAGATTCCAAATAATATAGCCTGTGAGCGCCAATGGAACCAAGACCAGAAGCCCTGTAAAAAAATAAGTACGGAGGCGGCGTTTTGGACGACCGGGCACCTTTAAACCTTGTTTCACTCTGTTTCACCCGATTTTACAATGTAGATTTTTTCATCCTGCTTGCCCATTAAATATTGCTCCCGCGCGATTTTTTCGATGTAGTTTGAATCATTCTTTAGTTTTTCAATTTCTTCGTAAAGCGCTGCTCTTTCTCTTTCAGTTGTTAAAATTTCAGCCTTGAGTTTACTGTTTTCTCTGTTGAGTTGATATAGCTGATAAAAATTATATTCTCCCCAAAATAGAACATAGGAAAGGATGCCCAATATGCCGATGACGATGAGCCGTGTTTTTATATTGGTTTTTGATTTTTTCTTTTTCATTGGGTTAAAGGTAAAAAATTTTTAAACACATCCAAAGTATAAAAATTCCCGCTAAAATGGAAAGGAAATTTACCATATCATTAGTAAGCCAGCGAAATCCACTTTTTGCCAATGTCGGTTTGTGACAATGGAGCCTTTCTTCGACAACCCTTCTACATGTCGCACATACATATCTGACTTGACAGCAAGCCCCCAGAAGACTGTCAACAAACTGAGCCAGGACAGCTAAAAAAGCGATCACTAAAATATTTGGCAAGGATAGGTTAATATTGAAATGATTGGAAAAAAAATAAGCACTAAAATAGCTATTTGAAAAAGCACCCAGGCAGGCAGCCACCGTACCCAAAGAGGTTATTCCACCGGATACACCAGGCTCAACTTTTTTAAAAGTTAGAATGGAGCGCGGATATTTTTTGGAGAGTGCACCAAGCTCTGTTGCCCAGGTATCGGCGGTTGCAGTACAAATTGCAGTAAGAAAAAAAAGTACGAATACGGGTTCACTGAAAATGCCCCACAGGCATACAAATAATATTGGCAAAAATCCGTTCGCCAAAACTTGTAGACTATTTCTACTTTCATGTTTGCTGGTTATGCCAAGTCGGTTTCGTTTAAACTTACCCAGTAAATTAGCTGTAAAAAAGAAGTAAAGCACCGAAAAGCTAAATGGGAACTCGCCAATGCCGTATAAAAGAAAACCGATACTAAAAGCGACTACTGCCCCATCTAAACTCAACAATCGGATTTTGTATGCCACACCCGCCAAAAGTAGCGAAAGAGTCCCCGCAACTAGCCACGTCATCGAAACCTCTTATTTAGTACAGTGGTATTTAAATAAATTTTCGAAAAAAAGTCAATATCTCGATTTCATTAATTTGGGTAAAGGCTCTTTATGGTATATATTATTATTGAAGGAAAGCTAATAACATTTGATTTATTTGCATGTTTTGTCTTTTTATACTATTTTCAAAATGAAATTAATCCACATAAAGAAAAGTACTTTTCATGCGCGAGTATCTTGACCTAGTCGACCGTGTTTTAACAAATGGAACTCATAAAGAGAACCGTACCGGTGTCGACACTATTTCATCATTTGCCGAGTTTTATAAAGTCGATCTCAGCAAAGGATATCCGCTTTTAACGACAAAAAAAACGTTTTTTAATTCTATGTTGCACGAGGTTTTCTGGTATCTTTCAGGTGAAGACCATATCCAGGAGTTGAAAAAGCATACCAAAATATGGGATGCCTGGGCCGATGAAAACGGTAACCTTGAGACAGCATACGGTCGTTATTGGCGCCGATATCCCGTACCAGAGCACGGGGTGGCATTAGGTGGAGAAGTTTTTGTGGACGAAAATCATCCACATGTTCGTCGGGAGTCAGATGGAGCACTGTCCTTTGATCAGGTCGGCTGGGCGATTGACGAGCTTAAAACAAACCCTAACTCACGTAGAATCGTTGTTAACGCCTGGCATCCGGCTAATGCGACAATCAGTAAATTGCCGCCTTGCCATGCTTTTTGGGCGCTGAATGTGCAAAACGGCAAACTGAATTGCCATCTCACACAACGCAGTGCAGATATCGCCCTTGGCGTGCCATTCAATTTGGCTTGTTACGCACTGTTGACCCAGGCGATTGCGCAGGAAGTCGGAATTGAAGTTGGTGAATTCGCCCATACGCTGATCGATGCGCACATCTATGTGAATCATATTGACAATTTAAAGGAACAGCTCAAACGAGAACCGTTGCCTTTATCGAGACTGGAAATTGCGCACAAACCTTTGTTCGATTTGTGTTTCGAGGATTTTCAATTGCTCGATTATCAGCACCATGAAACCATCCGCTTCGAAGTGGCTGTTTGATGCCGCCGGAAATTATTATTATTGCTGCCATCGCAGAGAAAAATCGCGTAATTGGGATTGAAAATAAATTACCCTGGCACATCTCAGAAGACCTCAAGCGTTTCAAGGCGCTTACTTTTGGTCATCCGGTTTTAATGGGACGCAAAACTTTTGATTCTATTCTGGCAAGAAACGGCAAACCCCTGCCCGGACGTAGAAATTTGGTTTTGTCGAAATCTAAAACTTACCCCAATTTGCAAGATGTCGAAACATTTGCTTCGATGGAAGATGCCCTGGCCGCCTGTCAGAATGAACAACAAGTTGCCGTTATCGGTGGCGAAAGTTTATTTAAGGCCGGCTTTAAAATTGCTGACCGGATGGAATTGACTTTGGTAGAGGATCATTATAAGGGAGATGCTTTTTTTCCTGAATATGTTGAAGTGCTTAAAAAGAATTTCAAGCTTAAACACTGTGAACCGCATAAAGGCTTTCGGTTTGAGACTTATCTTAGCCTGTATTGGGTTTGTGAAACAATACAATAGTGTGTGCCTAATCGTTTTAAGTAATGCGACCGCAAAGATGGTTTTGTGTTTGGAAGGGCCTCCGCCACAATAAATCACTAAATTTATAATAAATTGGATGTTATTTCCAAGAAAGGAAAAACAATGCCTGTTCCCCAAAATCTTGTTGAGGGTGCAAAAACAAAATTTGATTTAACCGAACCAGAAGATCAAGAAAGCCTGTATAAGCTTAGCACCGAACTCTTGCAGCTGTCAGATCTTTCCTTAGCCGAGTTGCAGAAAGCCGCCAATGGTGAAAAAACACCGCTTGAGTTCAAAATGGCCGCAAAATTAGTTGAGTCAAAAAGGTTTTTACTGAAGAACAAGCGAACTGTAAAAGTAGGGATTGTTTTTGCTATGTGGGGTGAGCAGCATCGGTTGCTTCCCAAAAGTACTGATAACCCAAACGGCGAAGATGTTTTGCGTGTAAAGCTGCAACAACTAAGCTGGGCCGCTCAAGCTTCTACAGTAGACTGGACTTTGTATGCTGTTGATGATGGTTGCCCAAATGGCAGTGGTAAAATTGCCGGGAAAATCGCCTCCAACCACGCACTTTGTGAAAGAGTGAAAGTATTATTTTTGGCCGATGCTGTTCCAACTGAACAAGGGCCGTTGGCCGATTTGAGTTCGGTTGATGGCTCACGAAAAGGTGGAGCAATGATTTTGGGTTGTATGCAAGCCATTGAGGATGGCGTGGATGCTGTAATTTGCACCGATGCGGATAACTCTGTTCATTTGGGGCAAACTGGATTGCTGCTGCAAAAACTTATAGAAGATGATGTCCGCGTGGTTTTGGGGAATCGGAAGGATCCGAATGCGGTATTGGTTAAGCAAGAAAACCGGTGGGGAATTGGCATAAAAGTATTACGACATATGCAACGGATGATCGGACAGGCTATTTTTTCCCGGGGTATACTTGACACGCAAGCAGCGTTTAAGTTATATCAACGAGACGTTCTTCAAAAAATCATTCATAATCCCACCGTGTATGACTTTTCGTTTGACACCGATTGGATCTTAGCGGCCATTGCCATGAAAGAGCCGTTTGTAAAGGTGCCATTTGCCTTTATCGATTCTTTTGCTGAGTCGGCTTCGATTACCCAAGGCCCGATGACCACCTGGGAAACCTTACTCAAAGGACTGGTCAAAGCAGTACGCAAGCATCAGCAGCCTCACAGTCGGACTATGGCCAGGGTTCTTGATGAAGAAATTCATACTTCAGCCGACCTTGATATTTTGATTCACCGCTTGCCGCCTGAATTGGAGAACGCTTCGGACCAGGATTTGGGCAACCCGGCTGTTATGACGCCCGAAGCCATGCAGGCCTGGATTAAAAGTATAAAAGCTCAAGCGGTTAAATAATTTTTTAATCCTAAGGTTTTTCATCTAAAAACAATTAATAACCTGGAGTGAACATGCCCGATACAACCATCCGCCAATATCAGAATGACGTGGATACGTGGATTAAGACTGTTGGCGTGCGTTATTTTTCTGAGTTGACAAATCTGGCACAATTGGTTGAAGAGGTCGGTGAAGTTGCCAGAATCATGTCGCGCAAGTACGGGGATCAGAGTTTCAAGGAGTCGGAGGCTGACAAGGAGCTCGCCGATGAGCTGGCAGATGTATTGTTTGTTGTGACCTGCATTGCCAACCAGACCGATATTGATTTGACCGAAGCGCTGAAAAAAAATCTTGAGAAAAAGACAGAACGCGACAAAAAGAGGCATCAGGAAAACAAAAAGCTATTATAGTATCAACAGGGTTTAAAGTTGAACATTTTTTTATATTCCACGTATCAATCTTTGCTATAAACATCAAAAATTCTTACCGTTGCAACAGTCATTAAATATTATTTAAGGGAGGAATCATGTTTTCTATCGAGAATAGAAAATTGTACGCTACGAGTATGCTTTTTATTATACTCGCTTCACTGGTTTTGTTGGGATGCGACTCGTCAGATCAAGGTAGTAAAAAACAATTCTTAAGCGTTGGTACTGCGCCTCCCGGCGGCGCCTTCTTTGTAGTTGGCGGCGCCATTTCACAAGTGGTCAGTGATAATCTTGGTGAATTAAACTGGCAGGTTTCGCCCGAAGCAACCAAGGGCACGCAAGAGAACATCCGTCGGCTGGATAAAGGCGAGCTCGACTTTGCCCTTGCCAATGCCGCGATTTCATACTTTGCCGTACGCGGTGAAGGTGCATGGGAAAAAAAATATCCGGTACGCGCAGTTATGACCCTGGCGCCCAATGTGGCGCTTTTCATCACGCCCAAATCATCCGCCGTTAAAAGCCTTGCGGATTTAAAGGGAAAGCGTGTGGTTGTCGGTCCGGCAGGTGCAGGCTTTGAATATTTTCTAAAGCCAATTTTGAGTGCGCACGGTGTAACTTATGACGATTTCACTCCACTCAATAATACGCAAACCGGCGCTGTGGATATGCTTGCAGATGGTTCTGCAGCTGCGGCATTCCTGGGTGGAGCAGTTCCTACAGCTTCAATAACGCAGGCGTCAGCTTCTCAGGACATTTTTTTTATTCCATTTGATGAAGGTGCAAAAATAGAATTGTTCGAAAATTATCCTTTCTTTTTCCCCGCAAAAATTAAGGCGGGAACTTACCGCAACCAGGAAAGTGAATACGCCGGTATGAATGTTGGCTCCATGCACTTCGTAACTTCAGCCAATGTTTCAGAAGACGTCGTGTATAATTTCACCAAAATTGTATATGAAAACCGGGCGCAGGTTGTTGAAATACACCCTGCAGGCAGAGCCATTAATCCGAAGAACGTAATCCGGGACACCGGTACGCCGTTTCATCCGGGCGCGATTCGTTATTTTAAAGAAATCGGTATCTGGCCGGCTAGCGAATAATCAGAAATATGAATTTAGAAAAAATGAAGCAGTTGGTCTATTCTACCCTTGCGGTCGGTTTAAGTCTGTTTGTCCTGAGTGAGGTCAATTATCCGCTGATGTCGCCACAGTCTCAGTTGGCGCTGTTCGGCCTTTTCGGTTTGTTGCTGGTTTTTTTGAGCAAACCGGTGCATCCCAAACTGCGGCACAAACCGTTTTCACTTGGGTTGGATGCGTTTTTAATTTTGGCGACCCTGGTTTGCTTTGTTTACGTGGTCGTTCAAACTGAGCCGCTTTTTTCAAAATTTTGGTTGAAAGGTCAGCCGCTTGGAAACCGGGCCGGCAATGAACATCCGTTTGATTTCGTCATCGGTTTTATGGGATTGATAATCGTTTTGGAGGCAACCCGTCGTGCCATTGGTCTTACTCTGCCTATTCTTGCAATCATTTTTATTTTGTATGCCGCCTATGGCCAGGTTATGCCCGACTGGCTTTTTCCGCATCGGGGTTACCCCTGGGAGCGTATTGTCAGTCAGACCTTTCTGCACAGTCAGGGAGTGTTCAGCATCGCCCTGAAGGTGATGTTCACTTATGTTTTCCTGTTCGTCCTGTTTGGAACGGTGCTGGAAAAAACCGGAGCCACCGGCTATATTATCAATTTTGCCCGCAATCTCTTTAAGAATAGTCCCGGCGGACCGGCCAAAGTAGCTGTAATTAGCAGCGGAATGATGGGCTCGCTTTCCGGCAGTGCGGTTGCCAATACGGCAACTACCGGCACTTTCACTATTCCGATGATGCGCAGCGCCGGATTTAAACCAGCTACTGCAGCGGGTGTTGAAGCTGCCGCCAGTTCAGGTGGTGCGCTGGTTCCACCGATTATGGGAGCAGGCGCGTACATGATGCTCGAAATTATTGAACCGGCCGTGACCTATCTACAAATCATCAAAGCGGCACTTATTCCTGCTATCTTATACTATACCGCCCTTTTGTTCATCGTACATTTTCAGGCAAAACGCGTGGGCGCTACTGCCGAACAGGCATCCGGCGATGAATTAAAAACGACCCAACCATTTCAAGGGGTTGTGTTTTTTGGTGCATTTGCAGCCTTGATTGGGTTGCTGCTTTTGGGCTACACTCCCTTTCGTGCGGTCAGCGTTAGTTTGATTATTATATTAATAGTGAGCGCGTTTAGCATTCACACCCGCGTTAATTTACAGGATATAAAAGACGCTATGGTCAACGCTGCCCGTGGTGGGGTTTCGTTGATTGCTGCTGCTTCCTGTGTCGGCATCATTCTGGGCGTGGTTACGTTGACCGGAATTGGCGCGAAATTACCGAGTGTCATTCTGCCTTTGGCGCAAAACAGTCTGCTGCTGGCATTGGTGCTGATAATGGTTTCTACAATAATTCTGGGTATGGGCCTGCCTTCTGCGGTTTGTTATTTGCTGATGGCAACGCTGATTGGGCCGGTGCTGGGTAAACTCGGCATAGTTCCCATGGCGGCGCATTTGTTTATTTTTTATTTTGGTATGATGTCCATGGTGACGCCGCCCGTAGCTTTGGCGGCTTACACGGCCGCCGCAATTGCTAAAGCCGGTATAATGCAATCCGCTTTTGCGGCGTTCCGCTTTGCCTTGGTTGGCTTTGCCCTGCCGTTTGCGTTTGTACTAAAACCGGAATTGTTGATGCTGGCACCCGACGGAGAAACCGCCACAATTTTTGCCATCGCTGCAAATGTTTTCGTCACAGTTATTGGGATTATACCCCTCGCAGCCAGCGTGACCGGTTATCTGTTTACGCCGCTTACGCAATGGCAACGGTTGGTGCTTGGTGCAGCCGCTCTCATTTTCTTGATGACCGAATCACAAGCCTCTCATTTGATTTTACAGGTTGTAGGCTTGAGTGGGTTTTTGACCGTGGGATTTTTGAGTTGGAGAAGTAGAAGCAAATAAACATAATTTTGTGAGATGAAGCTGAGATATATCCAAGATTTCCCATGGTTGATATCACCGCTCTGGAAATTAAACCTAAAACTCCTCTCCGCGAGAAGCGATGAAATTCTTTTTAAAAATTACAACTATCCTGATTTTATTGGGAGCCCTGGTTGCTACCTCTGCCTATTTCTTTCAAAATGAGGAGAATGTTGAACTGACTGACGAAGTTCGAAAGAACTTACCCGGGAGCTTTATTAAAACTCCTTTTGGAATAATACATTATGAACTTGCCGGTCCGGATACCGGAAAAACAGTGGTGCTGGTTCACGGCCTTTCGGTTCCCTCATATATATGGGAGCCAGCCTTTTCTGACCTTGTAGATTCCGGTTATCGCGTGCTGTGTTTTGATCTGTTTGGCCGAGGTTATAGTGACCGCCCTGAGGCTGAATACACAATCAACTTTTTTTCACAACAACTCGCAGGTTTATTAAAAGTGTTGAAAATAAACAAACCCATTTACCTGGCAGGTCTTTCAATGGGTGGGCCAATTGTGGCCACTTTTACGAATCGATATCCCGAGATGGTTGCAAAGTTGATATTGGTGGCTCCCATGGTGTTCCCTCCAACTCTGGAGGAAATTTCACCCGTGCAGATTCCTCTGGTTGGTGAGTACCTTGCTGCGGTTTATTTACTACCAAAGCTGGCTGATTACCAGCAAAGCCATTTTAAAAAAGGAGCACAGTTCAAAGATTGGGATACGAAATTTCAAGATCAGATACAATACACGGGGTATCGTCGGGCAATTTTATCCACGGTACGGAATTTTATCGGCTTGGATGCAGTGAAAGAATACCGTGAGTTAGGAATGCGGGATTTACCCGTGCAACTGCTTTGGGGGCGAGAAGATAAAATAGTTCCCTTTGCCTTGAGCGATACCCTGCGAACGCTCATTCCCCAGATACAATTTCATATAATTGAAGAAGCAGGGCATCTCATGTTGTATGAAAAACCTGAGGAATTTAATCCGCTTTTGATTGATTTTCTGAGTAGCGGGGCTGGAAGTCAAGGTGAAAAATAAGCAAAAAAAACGCCACCTATATGGCGTTTTTTCAAATTTTTGGATATACAAAGATAATCGTCATTCGACCCTTTTAATCAGAGTCTATAATTTAATATCCTTGTTCTATCAATTTGGCAAAATATCAAAATTAGCTTCTGCCGTTTTTCCGGCTTCAATGGTCACGGTTTTCTCAAGTGTTCCCAGCGCCTCGTGCCATGCCTTTACGTTGTAGGTACCTGCAGGTAGATTCTCAATAGAAAACTCTCCCGTTTCGTTCGTTACTGCATTAAACGGATGATCGACTACAGATACAAATGCACTCATGTGGTCGTGGACATCACACTTAAAATAGTACATGCCGACTTTATCCAATGTCTGAGTAATTTTCTTAAGGAACTTCGGCTGAGCTTTATTGAAGACTGTACTTTTGGGATCGAGATTATCAAAATATGCATGAACATTGTGCAGCAAACCGTCGTTGTTAAATATTTCAAGTTTAGAACCCACGGGCATGGTTTGAACGTGAGGAATATACTGACACTTGACTTGTTCGATTTTAAAGGCCGTTTGGGTGTTCGTAATCTTACCTTTAGCGCCTTCCACTGTCACCACAACATTTTTCAGACCGTGATTATCTTCAGAAACAACGAAGGTTTCGGAATACTTGAAAGCACCGCAAGTGGCCTGGTCTTTGGTGGTGGTAATTTTTTCTCGCTCCGGGTAATCGTCTGGAAACCGGACAATACCGGAAAGTGTTCCATCTCCCGTAATCACAACTTTCCCTGTTGCAACAACAGAACTATCAGTCCAAACAATGCTGATTAAAGCTAAAATTATCGAGGCTATAATTGTAACAACTCGAAATATTTTCACTTGTATCTCCTTTATAAAGTTTACTTAAATTTCCATTTGCTTTTCTTGGGCGCAAACGATTTAAGGTATGCGTACAAATCGCTTATTTCCGTTTCATTCATATGGTTTCCATAGTCAGGGCAGAAAAAAGGCGGTGCAGGCTTTGAGGCATCCAGGGGTTTAACAAATTTTTTTTTCTTCAACCTTGTTACGAACTCTTGCATAGAAAACGTATTGGTGGTTTTTTTTAAGGCAGGCATGAGTTCATCCGGAGCCATGTTTGGATTTTCAACGCCACCGCCTGCACTTTCCCCATGACAACTCCAGCACCCGAAACGCTTAAAAACTAACTCACCGCGTTCTTTGTCGGTGTTTCCCAAGAAAAAATTTGTCCGGAACTCCCAGCGCTGCGAGTCTTCATTTTTCTGGCCTTGTTGAAGATGTAAGAATTCTGCAAGTGCCTCTATTCCTTTTTCCGGGATATTAAAATTTGGCATGAAAGTATTTGGTTTGAACGCCGGTGGATCGGCGAGCCATTCTTTCTCCCAAGCTTGCGTTTTTCTTAGTCCTATCCAAGTCAGCTCTGGTCCTACGAATCTTCCTTCCGAGCCAACCCGGTGACATGCTATACAATTATAATCCTCGAAAAGTAATTCCCCTTTTTTCTCCAGGGATATATTTTTCGCTAAAATTTCTTTTGTGTTAAATTTTTTCTTCATACTCGTTAAGTAATCAACCGTCATTTCCAATTGCGCCGGCGGTAAATTAAAACTGGGCATTTTAGTTCCGGGTTTAACCAGCTGAGGATCGGCTAACCAGCGTTTTAACCAGTCTTTTGGTCGACGGTTTCCAACATAATTTAAAATTGGACCCACCGTGCCACCTCTTTCTCCGATGGTATGGCAGCTTGTGCATTGATAGGATTGAACGATTTCACTTTGCATAAAATCTGCCTGGGGGGTTCCAGTCCAATCATCTTCCGGTGTTACAAACCTGGCTCCGGTTAGGAGTAAAGTGTACAGTGCAATTAAAGGTATAATGAAATAGCGATTCATAGTTTTATCAAATTTTTTGAATAATTATATCGACGAACAAAAGAAACGCGGTGAATATTCCTTTGGGGAATTAAACACCGCGTTCAATTCAACTTCAGATTGAAAGACTATTTTTTGGCTTTCATCATCTTCATCATCATCTCTGGCATTTTTCCAACAGAGACTTTATCATCATTACTTAAAGATGAAACATAAGCGGTCAAAGCTCTGGCTTGCTTGCTGTTTTTGGCCGGTGGTTGCGCAGCCATAAACATCATGATGCAGTTATTTTGCATATCTGTCAAATCTATAACCTGATCGTTGGGAACTTTGAATTTCGGGAAGGTTGCAGCCGCTCCAACAAGAGTCGGTACTGGTAGTTTGTAGGGCTTGCCGGTGGCTTCACTAGCCATTGGGGTTTCAGCTTCCCCACCTGTGGTGCCGCCGCCGGGATGGCAGCTTGCGCAAGATTGACCATTTGTACTGAGTGCTTTTGTATCGTTGAATAGCTTTTCACCCATAGCGAGTGTTGATTCCTGGCTATCTTTTAAAGCCATAGGTAGTTTTTTTGTCATTGCTTCCATATTGGCCATATATTTGTCCATATTTTTCATGGCCATATTTTTCATCATCATTTTTTGTTCCATAGTCAAGTGCTTGGGAGTATGTTTTTTTTCCTGAGCATTTATGACAAAAGCGACCGAACAAATAAGTACTGTTGCAACTAAACTTGTGAAGAGTTTCATAGAACCTCCTTAAAATTAATGAATAAAATTTTTAGTTATTAAAACTCGTTAACCAATTTTGATAACCACCTCCTTTTATAAAACTTATCCTGCCTCAAAAAATCACATAAGAGTGAATGTGGTAAATTTTATTTTGGTTAAAATATCTTTAATAAATAACACTTGAACTTCTAGTTGGTAAGCCTGTAAGGAACGTAACATTAACAATAACAAAAGTATTCCATTCGTTGCTAAGTTTAATAGGTTGATTCTGGCAAGCCCTGGCGGAAACTCAAAAAGCCAATGAAATAAATTTGATTTATATTTTGTAAAACTCTCCGATTATTCTTCCGTAAAGTATTTTTACAACAAAACATTTGCGTAATGGTGAGAGTGTCTGTAAATTAAATGTGGAAAATTTTTTCACATATTTTAAATGAAGGGAAAAAGTTTTGAACGAAAAATTCGCTGATCGAAGAGGATTAACAATTGGTATAGGTATCATTATTTTATGTATATTTTTGATAATTACCTTTTTAACTTTTTATTGGAGCAGCGCACCAAATTTGTCGGATGTCTATGAAAGTGCTGCAAAAAAGGCCGATGCAAACAATGAGACGCTGGTAACCGGTTACGTTACGACCAGCGCTCTGGTCGATGTTGCTTCCGCTTTGCTGGATAAGCCGGGCGGCTACCTCAGCAATGATGTGATGGTGCCGAGTGCATTTATGGACGACATGCCCAATTGGGAGTTCGGAGTGTTGGTTCAGGTGCGGGATTTCACCAAAGCGCTTCGCAATGAAATAAGCCGCGCTCAAACGCAATCGCAAGAGCACCCGGATTTGGCGAAAGCAGAACCACAGTTTAACGTGGACAGTCGTTCCTGGATGTTTCCCCGGGCCGAAGCAGAGTACCGCGAAGGCATTGATGCGTTAGAAAGATACATGCACCAACTCACAGATCCGAATAATACAACGACTCAATTTTATGCTCGCGCCGACAATCTGAACGATTGGTTGAAAATCGTTGCGAACCGGTTGGGCAGTCTTTCACAAAGACTAAGCGCCAGTGTTGGCCAGGAACGCATAAACACGGATTTAGCCGGTGAGCCGGACGCAACGCAATCTACCTACCAATCCAAGGTCCAGACGATTAAAACGCCCTGGCTCAGAATTGACGATGTGTTGTATGAATCCCGTGGTACGTGTTGGGCAGTTATCAATTTGCTTAAGGCAATCGAGATAGACTTCAAGCCTGTTTTGGAGAAAAAAAATGCCACACGCAGTTTGCAACAAATTATTCGAGAGCTTGAAGGCACCCAGCGCGGAGTATGGAGTCCCATGGTTTTAAATGGCTCGGGGTTTGGTTTTTTTGCCAACTACTCTTTGGTGATGTCTTCTTATATTTCCCGTGCGAATGCCGGTATTATTGATCTGAGAGATTTGTTGAGCAAAGGATAATATGCGGCTTAAAAAAATACTGTTTATAATTTCCGTATCGATTTTTCAATCTCAGTCTCTGGCGGTAGGAGCAACAACACAGATCGATTCCATTTATAGCGAAGCGCTTGGTGAAATGCGTCGGGTTGAAATTTTTACCCCCCCGGGATATAATGCCGCAGATTCTTCAACGCGCTACCCGGTCGTTTATTTTTTGCACGGCGGCAGTGTTGGCGTTGAGCCATATGTTCAAGGTCTTGAACTTTTATCATCAATAACCACAATACTCAATTTCGCTATTATTGTTTTACCGGATGGCCTGGTCGGTCCGTTTGAAGGCAGCTTTTTTACCAATTCAGAGTTATACGGCAATTTTGAAGATTACATTGTTGAAGATGTCATCAACCATGTTGATGCAAATTTTCACACGCTTGCTACCAGAGAAAAACGTGCCATCGCCGGACATTCTATGGGCGCATACGGCGCCATGAAAATTGCTCTCAAACATTCAGATCTTTTTTCGGTGGTTGCCGCACACAGCGGCCCTCAGGATTTCAATCAATTGCCAATATTGATACCCAATATCCTGACTGAAAGCGGTGGTGCCGCGCCTTACAATTATACGCCGGCAAGTGGCTTCAGCAGGTTTGGTTTTACCATGGCCGGGGCCTTTTCACCGAACTTGGCCAAGCAACCTTATCAGGTAGATTTTTTTCTGGACAGATCCGGAAATATTATTAATGATGTTTTCCAACGCTGGCAGCAGGAAAATCCGGCGCGGTTAGCCAGCACAATTTACATCCCCGAAAATGAAATGGCGATTTATTTCGACTGCGGACTTCAGGATGATTTCAAGCTGCATGGTTTTAATGTTGCCTTTTCAGATACGCTGACCAGGCTTGGCATTACCCACCGATTTGAATCATTTGACGGCGGCCATACAGATCAATTGATTTTCAGAACGCCAATATCTTTTGCATTCATCGATTCAGTTTTTCAGTCTAACCCGGTATCTGTTGCTGTGAACGAGACTTTTCCCGTGAAAATCACGCTGTTACAAAACTATCCAAATCCGTTTAACCCTGCGACAAGTATTGAGTTCTCTCTGCCGAAAAGTGAGTACGCAGAACTCGTTATTTTCAATTTGCTGGGACAGAAAGTAGCCACGCTTTTTGAAGGTAATCTGAATGCCGGGCGTCATAAATTTAAATGGTTTGCTCAATCACAACCGGGAGGAATTTATTTCTATCAGTTAAAAACGGAAAGTTTTGTTTCAACCAGACGATTAACTTTAGTAAAATAGGGCTGCTAATAAATGGAAAATAAGAACTCTACGAAAAAACTCTACCTGCTACGCCATGCAGAATCAAACTGGGGACAACAAGATTTTCCCGATTTTGAACGAAAGTTAAATGAGCAAGGCAAACTAGATGCGCCAATAATGGGTAAACGGCTTGCTGCGCGCGACGCAAGCCCTGACATCGTTATCGCAAGTACGGCAAAACGGGCTATTGAAACCGCTAAAATTATCACCCAGGCGATTGGTTTTAATAAGGAAGAAATCAAAGAAAACAGAAAACTCTATCTTGCTTCAACCAAAGAGATTCTGAATATTATCTTAAGCATCGATGATGCAAATAGTTCGGCAATGCTGATTGGTCATAATCCCGGCTTTACTGAGCTGGCCAACTCTCTCTCTGATTTGAAAATTGATAACATGCCGACGTGCAGCATTTTTTGCGTTGAGTTCAACGTCGATTCCTGGAAGGAAATCTCCCAAGCCCAAGGCAAATATAAGTTTTTTGATTATCCGAAGAATTAGTGTAGATATCATTTAATAATGATAACGGCACTGCGCAATCAATAAAGCATCATCGAGGGCTTTATAAACAATCCTATGTTCATCATTAATTCTTCTGGACCAATAACCGGAAAGACCGTGTCTGAGGGGTTCGGGTTTACCAATGCCTTCAAAAGGTTCTCGAGTTACTTCTTTAATGAGCTTGTTTATGCGTTTGAGTAGATTTTTGTCCGTTTTCTGCCAATAAAGATAGTCTTCCCACGCCTGCTCGGAAAATATTATTTTCAATCTAAAAGTTCTCTTTGACTTCCTTTACCATTTTCGAGTTCCAGAATTGACTCGAGAAGTCTTTTAGCGTTCTTAGGGCTTTTCAATAAATAAGCTGTTTCCTCAAGTGCTTTATAGTCGCTGAGAGAGAGCATTACAACAGATTGTCGGTTGCTCCTTGTTATAATAATTGTTTCGTGATCATCGCAAACTTTATCCATGGTCTTGGCAAGGTTTTGGCGAGCGGCGGTGTAAGAAATTGCGTCCATAACATCCTCTTTGCTTGTACAACATAACGTACATATCGTTATGTGAAATAGCAAGCGCTTTTTTGAAAAATCTATTCGAGGGCATGGTGTAATCCAGGCTCCCTAAAACTCATACTCCAACCCAAAAATCGGCAGCATGGTCCATTGATTGAGCCGGTCTTGTTTATTTTCTACCTGGTTCCAGAAGTATGAAGCGACGTTTTCGCGGTTGTAGGCATTCCACACACTCAGGTAAAAAACCAGATTCGAGCCGCGGTAATAGAACCGTCGGTCAAAGCGGATATTCATGGAATGATAAGCAGGTAAACGTTCGCCATTGATGCTGCTTTCGTCGAGTACGCCGCGGTTAATTGCCTGGGAAGCGTTCAGGTCAAATGGGGTGAATGGCGTGCCGCCGGCGTAAATCCAGCGCATACTAAATTCCCATTTAATGTTGGGCTTGTACCCGCCTTCCAGGCTAAAAATAAAACGATTATCGAACACGCGGTTACGTTCGATGCCATCGCCACCTGTGTATTTGGTTCTGAAGTAAGCCGCACTTACCAGGCCGTAAAAGTTTTTAGCCAGTTTTTTTTGAAGGATTACCTCCAGACCTTTTGCGCTGGCCTGGCCGCTGTCTGTCAGGTTTTCATGATTGAAGAAAAAGCCGTAGCGGTAAAACAGTTCATCCATTAAAAACAAAGAAGGCTGCGATGGATCAATCGGAAAATTTTCATAGTCTTTTTGGTAAACTTCGAGACTCAGTTTAGTATCGTCGCTCAGAAAATGATGGATTCCGAGAACATAATGCCTCGCCTGCAAATCCTTCAGGTTTTTGTTTGCGGAGTTCTGTGCCAGCAATAGCAATGGTAAACTTTGATGATACAAACCGGTGGCACCAACCAAAGAAGTCCGCTCGGTGAAGCGGTATTCAAAACCAAATCGTGGCGCGATGTGCGTGTTTTCGGTTATGGAGGAATAATCCGTACGCACACCGAAATTAGTGGTGAGCGCCGGCAACAACTCGAATTCAAAATTGGCAAATGCGCCAAATTTGTTGCCGGTTATTTTTTTATCCAAAGTTGATTCCGGGATAATCTCACCAAGCGCATCGGTGTATTGAGCGTAAAAATTGTCATAATCGGAAATCAAATGTTTGGCTTCCAGGCCAATCTCAAGGCCAACTTTTTTAGACAAAATCAGGTTGTTCAGATTTCGGAATTTAAAATTGTGTTCAGTTGAACGGTTTTTAATCAGCAATTCCCGAGAGCCGGTTTCAATAAAATTTTCATCAAATCTTGTGGAAGTGTGCGAAACCGAGGTGTTGGAGTAACCGATCTTTCCCCAGACCGCACGCCAGTTTAAACCGGTTGTGTTTTCGTTGATGTCCTGGTTGCCGTAAACCAGCATGTCATTTTCGACAGCAGTATCGTAGTCCGGGCTGTTATGGTCATCGCCCCAGATGCCAAGAAAACTCAATTGGTGACGCGAACTTAGATCGAACGCAAGCTTCCATTGCACGTCACCATAGACGGGGGCAACGCTGGTGCCTGCATCAAAAGTTTTAACAAGCAGGTCGAGAAAACTGCGCCGGACAGAAATAAGGTAAGAGCCGGAGTCACCGAAAAACGGGCCTTCGAACACACCACCGAAACCGGCGAAATTCAGATCGATCTGGCCGTCGAACTCTTCACGGTTGCCTTCGCGAAACTTTATATTCATCACCGAAGATAACTTGTCGCCATAAATTGCAGAGAACCCACCGGTCGAAAAATTCACATCGCGGATAAAGTCGACATTTAGCATTCCAATTGGTCCACTGGAAGTACCTTGGGTGGGAAAATGATTGATATTCGGAATTTCGATGTTATCTACAAAAAAGGCGTTTTCGATAGGGCTGCCGCCGCGGACAATCAGGCCGTTGCTCTGATCGTTGACTTTTGCAAGACTCGGGAGACTAAAAACCACACGACTGATATCCCCGGCAGTTCCCGGCGCGCGTCGAATTTCTTCATAGGAAAAATTGGTGATGCTGCTGACTTGTTCATCGGTTTCAGTAAAATAGCCACCGGTCACCACTACCTGATCCAGTTCAAGCGCCAAGGTTTTTAATTCGGCCTCAACAAAAGTAAAACGCTCCGACCGGACAATTACATCCGGCTTTATTTTTGTCTCGTAGCCGATGTAGCTGATTTTTAACGAATAGTTCCCAACCGGTATAGATTTGATTAGGAAGTTGCCTTCGGTGTCGGAGGCAGCGCCCAATTGGGTTCCTGCAATGAGCACATTTGCGCCGATGAGGGGGAGTTTTGTTTCTGCATCTAACAAACGACCTTTGATTTTGCCCTTGGTTATATCACTACCAAAGCCGGGTTGAATAAAAACGGTGATTGAAAAAAGTATACTGAATATTAAAACACGGGCGTTCATTTTGTTCTCCAATTATAGTTCAACAAATTCAATCTGCGTCATGGCGTATCCTAAAAGTGCCATTCTCGATGTGAGCAAGATAATTAACTGAAAAACCAATAACGCCCTGTCCCATCGGGAAGAACCAGCTTTTTTGTTTTAGGTCGAAAGCGGATTGGTAACTTTTGAGAGTTCGTTCATCCTTCGACTCCGATCAGGATGAGGAGCTTGGGGTCTCGGTAAACTCAGACGAACCAGAATACTATGGCATTAGAGAAGATGTTGTTTCCGGAATTGTGAGGGTGTGTGGCCGGTATGTTTTTTGAAGATTGTATTGAAGGCGGTCTTAGAGTTGAAGCCTGCGTCAAAGGCGATCGCGATTACGGTGAAATGTTTTTGGGAAGGATCGAGCAAATTTTGCTTCACGGCCTCTACGCGATATTTATTGATGAAGTCAAAAAAGTTCTGATTCAGGCTGCTGTTGATAATCTCAGATAAATTATGCGGTGAAATATCGAGCATTTCTGCGAGCCGTCCCAAGGTCAATTCACTATCGATGTAAGGTTTTTCTTCCTGCATAAGATTGTGTAGATTTTTCAAACATTGTTTGTTTTTCTTCGGGGTCAATCCGGACTTTTCGTATTTTTTTTCCGGATCCTTGTTTTCATTTTCTATAGGGATTTGTGTTAAGGCGCGATCAATTTTTGACTCGCCGAAAACTTCTGACCGATAAAGCCCAAGATAGCCCATCACATAAATATTTACCGCACTCATAATTGAAGAGAAGTTAAAATAGTTTGAGAGGTTTGTTCCGGCAAGCAAAAAAATATTTTCAACTGCAAAAACAGCTATCATGAATAATGCGAGATATGTTATAGTTTGCAACCAGTCCATTTTAATTTTTTCAATGGAAGAAAAAATATTTTTAATTTGTCTGGAATAGCGCCGGATCATAAAAATTGAGAGTGAGAGATAAACAATTCCCTGAATGACAATCATCCAATTGAAAATATGAAACTGCAGTGGCAGGAATTCATATTCCAATTTACTGGTGGTTTCGTACAGAACCTCGCCCGACTTTAAAAAGTCAGGTATCAAATACAATTTGTACAATACCAAGGGAAGAAAATGCAACCAATCCAAGCGAGTGAACTTTTTAGAGCGGTCGACCAGAAATTTTGTATAGAGATAATGTAAAGGAGGGATTGTGAATGCAAAGCCGGCCGGAGTAAGCATGGCATGCGGACTGGCTTTGTACGCCCCGATTTCGGCAAACAATAAATCCAGCAAAATAATGGAATAGAAAAACATTCCCGCCGCAAGAAACCGGTTGGCGTACAAATGTCGGTATTTCTGCAGAAGTAAAAAGGCCAACAGGAATCCTTGCGCAGCGCCAAGCAGGAGGATAATATCAGCTAAGTTTAGTGGCATAAGTTGTGCTTTTGGTCAGAATGCAGGGTTGTCAGAGAATAATCAGAAATCACTTCGTCTAAATAAAAGAATTAAGAGGCCTTTCGCAAGAGGATTCTACATTTGGCTAATCCGGCTATCCATTCATCACTTTTTTATTGCAACTCTACGAAAAGCTTATAAGTTCTGGTACTTAGTGAAACGCTTTTAAAAAGAATGAAGATCTTTTCTACTTAAGGTTGACTTGTTAATATTACCGAGGTGATTATGAAAAGAATATGTCGTTTGATGTTTGTTACTTTGTTGGTGTTACCGTTGTGCGTTTTTGCCCAGAGGAAACCTTTGGATCATGATGCTTTTGACATCTGGAATAAGATAAATGAAAAGTCGATTTCAGTTGATGGCGAATGGGTTCTTTGGTCACTTGGACCTGAAGATAATGACGTGACATTGAAAGTAAAAAGTGTCGCGGGTGATGTTTCTTATCTTTTTCCGCGCGGGGTTTCGGCTAAGTTTGATTATAACTCCGGATTTACTGCGTTTCTTATCAAAGCGCCAAAGGACTCGGTTAAAAAGGCCAAGCGGGCTAAAAAGAAAAAAGAGGAAATGCCCAAGGATTCTCTCGGGGTTGTCAACTTGAGCACTGGAGAGATTACAAAAGTTGCCCGGGTTAAATCTTTCAAAACACCTAAAGAAAGCGGGGGCTGGCTCGCTTATCGTCTTGAAAAGTCAGATGTGAAAGACACAACGAAAGCGGAAGAAAAAATGACTGAGGCTAAGAAAGAAAAAAAGGATAAGGAAAAGAAAAAAGTTGAGGGCACCCAGCTCATTCTGCGCAACTTGGCGACCGGTTCAGATAGCGCTTATTCTGATGTCACGGCCTACGAATTTTCCGAGAATGGTAAATGGCTTGTTTACACGGCATCAAATAAAGACAGTACCGCTGATGGAGTTTTCGCCGTTGAAATTGAGACCGGCAACGTGACAACTATTTTAGCCGGTAAGGGCGATTACAAAAATATTGCCATGGATGAAGCCGGGACGCAAGTGGCTTTTATCTCAAACCGTGACAGCGTAGAAGCCAAACAACCGTCCTATAAATTATACCATTGGCGCATTGGTTCAAAAGCTCCCGGGATGCTTGCCGCAGAGAACACGGCGGGTATTTCGGCCGGCTGGTGGGTCAGTGAACATGCCAAAGTGTCTTTTTCAAAAAGTGGTAAGCGCCTGCTTTTTGGCACTGCGCCGCGTCCGGCCCCTGAACCTGAGGATGAAAGACTGGATGACGAAAAAGTCAACGTCGAGGTCTGGCATTGGAAAGATCCTTACTTGCAGCCAATGCAGGTGAAAGATTTGGAAAAAGAAAAAAAGCGCAACTATTTAACCGTGGTTCATCTCGACAAAAATCGAGTGGTACAACT
This sequence comes from Candidatus Zhuqueibacterota bacterium, assembly GCA_029262035.1. Classification (GTDB taxonomy): domain Bacteria; phylum Zhuqueibacterota; class Zhuqueibacteria; order Oceanimicrobiales; family Oceanimicrobiaceae; genus JAJDAE01. The sequence goes on along the minus strand of JAJDAE010000154.1, from coordinate 2,775 downwards.
GGCGGATGAAAAAATCCCCGAAGTTAAGATCGGTGGCAAGGGAAATGGGGATGTTGCGGTTGGTAATTCAAATATGCCGTACCGGCAGCTCATCTCCTGGGATTATCCGGAATATCATGATGTTTACATCATCAATACCAAGACCGGTCAACGCAGATTAGTGAAGCAAAAATTGAAGTCGAAGGCAAGGCTTTCGCCGGAATCAAAATATTTAACCTGGTGGGAACGTCAGGATTCTTCGTGGTACGCCTTGGCGGTAAAGGGCGGCAGCCCGGTGAGCCTGAGCAAACGGATTCCGCATCCGGTTTACAACGAACTTCATGACCTGGCCTATAAACCCGGCCCATACGGCAATGCCGGCTGGACTGAAAATGACCGGCTTTTTCTCATTTATGACAAGCACGATATCTGGGCCGCCGATCCCACCGGCAAGCGGGCTCCCCGCAATATTACCGAAGGACTCGGGCGCGATGACAATTTCCGTTTCCGGTACATTCGCCTCGATCCGGAAGAACGCGCCATCAAGCCGGAGCAATCGATGCTGCTTTCAACCTTTCATTACAAGACCAAAGCGAGCGGTTTTTTCCGTACCCGCGTTAGTGGTACAAAGCAGCTAACCCCGCTGGTTTTGGAAGAAAAGAGTTTCTCCAGACCAGCGAAAGCAAAAAACGCCGATGCGTTTTTATACGCCCGTTCGAGTTTTACGGAGTTTCCGGATTTGTGGGTGAGTGATTTGGAGTTAGGTGACAGGCAAAAACTCAGCGATGCAAATCCGCAGCAACCGGATTATCTGTGGGGAACAGCGGAATTGATGGAGTGGCGTTCTATCGACGGCAAACCCCTGCAGGGAATTTTACACAAACCGGAAGATTTTGACCCGGAAAAGAAATACCCGATGATGGTCTATTTTTACTCCAAAGATTCAGATAACCTGCACCGCCACTGGGCGCCCGAAGCACACCGTTCAATTATCAATAGAACTTTTTATACGAGTCGGGGCTATGTTGTTTTTGTGCCGGATATCCCTTACCGCGTTGGCTACCCCGGAGAAAGCGCCATAAATGCAGTGGTTCCCGGCGTGACAGATTTAATTAAACAGGGCTTTATCGATGAAAAAAATATCGGAGTGCAAGGGCATAGTTGGGGCGGCTACCAAATAGCATTTATGATCACCCGGACAAATATTTTTAAAGCCGCTGAAGCCGGTGCGGTGGTTTCGAACATGGTCAGCGCTTACGGCGGCATCCGCTGGGGAACCGGTTTAAGTCGGATGTTTCAATACGAGCGCACGCAAAGCCGTATCGGCGGAACGCTGTGGGAGTACCCATTGCGCTACATCGAAAATTCGCCAATCTTCTGGGCAGACAAGATCGAGACGCCACTGTTGCTCATGCACAACGACCACGATGGCCATGTGCCCTGGTATCAGGGTATCGAGCTTTTTGTGGCGCTCAGGCGATTGGGTAAACCCGCCTGGATGATCAACTACAACGACGAACCGCACTGGCCGACAACGTTTACTAAAAAGAAGGATTGGCAGGTGCGTATGCAGCAATTTTTCGATCATTATTTGAAAGGAGCGCCGGCGCCGGTCTGGTTAAAGGATGGCGTGCCTGCGGTTAAGAAGGGCAAAACACTGGGGACGGAGCTGATTTCAGAATGACCGATTGCACCTGTACAATCAGTTAACATACTTGGATGTGGTTTGTGAATTGCACCTAAAAAAAGGACACACCGAAACTCAAAGAGTTGATTATTCTCATTGAAATAATATTTACCAGAAGGTGTGCCAATGAAATCAACATTATCACGCAGTGAATATGACGAATCGTTTAAACGAGAAGTTGTTCGACCTGTCGTAGAAGAAGATCCGAGTGCGTATTAAGTGGAACGAGATTTGGGCATCAGTAATGGTAGTATATTCCATTGGAGGAAAGCATTGGCAGAAAGACCTGAAAGCAAAGCTGAATTGACATGAAAGGTTGTTTACTGCGGTAATAAAATATCGGTTTGAAACGCCACAAACGCATCGGCGTTATTGATCTCGATTGAACCCGAAATGGTCTCGCTGGCTATCGGGTATAACGGTTGTATTTTGTGCGAAGACTGATGTTAACAGGAGCATCACAATCAGGGGAATTGTTTTTTTGCTAAGTTTTATTGCACCTTGACTAGTTCTGGTTTTAGGTATAATTATCAGGTTAGGGTTCATTGCTCTTCTCAGTCGGCTCAGTGTGCAATAAATAAAACGATGTGTTTGCATGATAACCGCCCCAGCTTGCTATGCCCAACCATTTGGCTCCGTCCTCAATTAAAAATCCCCAATCCCTCGATTTATGCAGCCATTCCTGAAAAAGCACATCAACGACAACGGCAAAACCGAGCATTCCCAACGCTAACAGTAATAAAAGATAATTGGTTTGCAATATGACTTCCCGAAACCCTATTAGGTGGCTAAGCATAGCAACAGCCAGGGCAGCGACAACAAAATCTTCACTTATATTCAGGTACTTGGGAACGAGCCATTCATGAATCTGAAATAAATCATCAAACATCAAATACGTCGACAGGCCGGCGGAGGAAAGTAGAAACCGACTCACCTTGACATGCTCGGTTTTGAAAAATGAAAAGGCAGCGAACAAACAAACAGAAGCAGAGGCACACCAGACGAGAATCCCAAGACTGGAAAGCGAACCTGCAAGAGGGTGGATATCGACAACGGCAGTAACATCGCGTGTCATTGTCGGAATTGGTATTTGTGTGACTCGGCTTATC
>JAJDAE010000153.1 GCA_029262035.1 Candidatus Zhuqueibacterota bacterium | reverse complement strand
TATAAACCAGTTTCGCTTGCGCAAATATTTCTTCACTACCCCCCATATCGACAATCTCATTATCTCCTACATTGTTAGGGTCCGTAGGCAATAAAAGCAAAGAACCATCACTATTTGTAAGAGGATTGCCATTATCATCCCTAGCTACAGCTTGCTCAAAAATAATGTTGGATTGGAATACGCTGTAAAAATCTTCCGGCAAAAATTTTCTGCGGCCACGGTTGTGCCCACCCCTGTTAATTCTTCTTCCGTTTACAAAATAAAACAACTTATCCTTAATGATGGGCCCGTGTAACGAAAGCTCAAAATTGCGTGTATCTACGGGATCAAAGTCATCAATGCCAAAGAAAATGTTGTCATGCTTACTTAGATGATCTCCTGCATAAGTAGAGACTGACCCACCGAAAATATTGCTGCCTTCTTTAGTTGCAATGTTAATTATACCGGATTGTGCCTGCCCATACTCCGCATTAAAGGCGCCACTGATAACCTGCAATTCCTGAACAGCATCTTTATTGAAATTAATGACTGTCCCGCCATCAAACACATCAGTAACAGGAATTCCATCAACCCAATATCCGATTTCACCGCTTCTACCGCCTCGAATATGCAAGCTGCCGCCACTTGAAACAATTCCTGCTTGTAATTCAATCGCATCTGTGATTTCAGCTATCGGTAATGCGGCAATTTCCTCGGTACCAAGAATAGCGGTGGAGGCGGTTAAATCTTTCTGTACCAATTCACGTTGTGCAAAAACAGTGACAGTTTCACCGGATTCCAAAATTTCTTCATTTAGTTGAAAGTCTACTTTCGTGGTCAAATCAATAGAAACACGTATGTTTTCATAAACTATGGAGCCATAGCCCATCATCGAAACTTGTACGCTGTATACACCGGGACTTACATTTAAAATGACGAAATTGCCATCTAAATCAGCCGCAGCGCCCATCGATGTATTTTTCAAAATCACATTCGCGCCTGGCAAAGTCTCACCACTTGAAGCCTCAGTTACCCGACCAGAAATTTTACCGGTTACTCCTGCAGAGACAACAGTTGCCATCAGTAAATTCAGAGTAAATAAATAGAACAAAGTGAGCTTCTTAAACATAATTCCTACCCTATTCTGTTATAATTTAACTTGTTCATTACAATTTATTTTAAATTAAATCCGCAAGTATCACGAATAATTAGTTCAGTCTCAACTCTTTTAACAAAAACATCATCATTTTTGCTGCCAATTTTTTCCATAAGCCTGGTCATTGCTAACCCTGCCATCCGCATTGTTGGTTGCCGCATTGTTGTCAGGCCGATGTGTTCTGACAGCTCAATATCATCGAAGCCAATTATGGCTATGTCTTCGGGTGTTTTTAAGCCTGCCTCACCGATTGCACGAAGCGCCCCAACAGCTTGAATATCACTAGCCGCAAAAATAGCCTCGGGGCGGGCTTTGCCCAACTCCAGTAATTTTTTCATCCCAAGATAACCTGCTTCTTTATTAAAACCATCTGCATCCGGTGCGCAATCACCTTGTACGAAGTAGCGTTCATCGTACTCAAGGTCAGCTTCAATAATCGCTTTTTTGAATCCCTCAAACCTTGTGATAGATGGCAAGCTGCTCATAATTCCATTAATCATAGCAATTTTTTTATAGCCACAATTAATAAGATGAGTAGTTGCCCTGAATGCGCCATCCTCATTGTTCACCTTTATTGAGTCTAATTCATCATGATAGCTATCTAAAAGCACTATTGGAAAATTCTTTTCTTTGATTTTTCGGACATATTCCGGGCTAATATCGAGAGAGACAAATAAAAGCCCGTCTACTCTACGTTCATCCAAGGCCTTCTTTAAGAAAGTTTCTGTTTTAGAAACATCATCAACACTATATAAAATAAGCTCGTGTTTATAAAAAGAAACTTTTCTCTGTATACCTCGCAAAAGCTCAACAAAAAAGTAACCTGTAAAAAATGGGATAATGCAGCCTATTGAACTGGTTTTTCTTCGTGCTAAACTCTGCGCTACAATATGAGGTTGATAATTCAGGTCATTAATAACACCCAGCACCTTTTGTTTTGTGCTGTCCTTTATTTGCGAACTATTATTAATGACTCGAGATACTGTGCCAATGCCAACGCCGGCTTTTTGGGCAACATCATAAATAGTAACAGGCATTTATTAAACCAGTTGAAGATAAGTAAAATTTAAATAAAACCGTGTCAGGCCAAGAAAGTGAACAGCATGGAAGCCCTTCCAAAGCTAATTCTAAAAAACCATGGAAGGGCTTCCATGGACGGGCAATATATATACATTTTTGTTACATGTCAAGGAATATTTATCTTTTTTTAGACAAATGAGCTAAATTCTTTAGAAAAATCGTCTTTCCCTTATTCTGAAACCATCTTCTTTGAAATCTTTTCTATTCTCTTGTTTGCCCTTTTGGTGAGTTTGTGATTGGGATATTTATCAACAACAAATCGATAATACATAAGCGCTTTATCGTAATCCTGCAATTTATCCTCATTTAGCCCCGCAGCTGCGAAGAGCGACTCTGCGGCAATAGTGCTATTGGGATAGTGACCATAAATTTTAAAATAAACATTCGCAGCATTAAAATAATCCTTTAACCGCTTTTCGTAAATACGTGCGGCTTCGGCATAGGCATGCGGAGCTTTGATGTCCTCAGGAAAATCACGAACAATTTCAGTATATACACGAATCGCCTGATCATATTCTTTAAATTTATCCTCATAAAGACGTGCGGCCTCAAAAAGTGCGGGAACAGCTTCAACACTTTTCGGGTGCCGTTGTGCAACTGCTGAATAAGCTTCTATCGCTTCAAGGTACTTCTTTTTTTCCTTTTCATTTATCTTAGCGATCTGAAATTGCGCATAACCGGCTTGTGGATCATTCGGATATTCAAGGAGAAACTCCTCGTAAGCCAGAATAGCTTTTTGTGGTTCCTTTAATTTCTTATTAAAAATTTTTGCTGTTTGAAGTTTACTTATCGAAACATGAGTACTGCTTGGGTAGAGATAAGCGATTTTTTGAAACTGCGCCAATCCTTCATAGGCATCCTGGGCATCAACGAGAAGTTCAGCCAACCAAAAAATAATTGTACTCGCATTTTCAGAGTTGGGATAACGCTGCAAATAGTTTAAGTATCCACGCTTTAAGGGATTTCTTATCTCTTTAAATTGCAGATCGGTCATAGTTTTCAGAAAGAAAAAACATGCTTCTTCCTTTTGTAGACCACTTGCAGCTGGAACGATAATTGGCTCGATTTGAGCAGCCATTTCTTTAAACTTTTTCTCCTGAACCAAAATTGAACGAATACGATCCTTAGAAACAGCAACGGCATTAGACTCAGGATATAAATAAAGAATCTCGATATGAGAGAAAAAAGACCTGGCTTCATTCTCTGAGTCATGATAAATTGTTGCTATCTTAAATTGCATTTCACTTAAATTTCCCGCCTCAGGAAACCGTCTCATATATTCCCGTATCTCTGTGATAATTATTTTTCGGAGTTTTTTATCCTTAAGATTTTCTAATGAAGTGATGTAATCTGTAAATGTGGTTTGATCATTTCCAAACGATGCGTTAATATTTAAAACAAAGACGAGAGAAATAACTGTTAATAAAGTTTTCATGTTTGCCCTTAAATATGATGATATATAATTATTTTGAAATTACGATGTCGTTGCCTTCATTTGGCCAGCGTGCACGCACTTTTATGCTATCCGGATAAACAAAAAAAAGCTCCGAAGGACTAAATGGATATGCCCTGCCCCAACTATAATCGCCATCTCCATCGGTATCGCGGTAGCCCTCAATCTGGTAAACACCCGGCAGAATATTTTTGAACTCGTAATTGCCGGGCTGAGCCAGTTTAACTTTGTACACATCAGACTTGCCATCCCCCTGATGTGCTTCCAAATAGATATTCCCGGATGCGAGAGAATCTTCATCAACTATTTTGCCGGAAATAGTTGAAAAGGTGTCTACATTCAAGGTTCTAAAACCAAATAAAAAAGTACTGTCAACAGCAACAGCATTACCGGAAACATCAAAAATAGAATCGAGTGGGATTTT
>JAJDAE010000152.1 GCA_029262035.1 Candidatus Zhuqueibacterota bacterium | reverse complement strand
GATATTTTCATTTTCAAAAAGGAAACGCTTAATGAAAGAATTCGTTGACACTTTTAGAAGTGTTGTATTTTTGAAATCAGGTTTTATTCTTCAACTATGAGCTTGATGAATAGTTGAAAAAGATAACTTTTTGAAATTATTTCAAAAATACCATTTTTCGTGCTTCTCCGCTGTTCTCTACTCTGTAGAAATAGGTCCCGGAACTCACAAAATCGCCAGACTCATCGGTACCATTCCAAACGATGGACTGTGTTCCAGCGGATTGGAATTCGTCTACCAGCGTCGCAACAGTTGCTCCGCTAAGATCATATACCTTTAAAGCGACTCTGGAAGCTTTGGGAACGGCGTATGTAATCGTTGTAATGGGATTGAAAGGGTTTGGGTAATTTTGATTTAGTTCAATCTTATGTGGGATAGCACCAAGCTCTGTTTCAACCGATGTTATTATTCCGGGTTTAAATGCCACTCCATTCGGAGCAAGCAGACCGCCGCCAGACGAAAAAGTATCAACAAAATTCCCGGATGAATCATAACGATTTACCTTGTTTGCCTGCCAGTCACAAATGTAAAGAAGGCCGTCTGCGCCAAGAGCAAAACCCTCGCTGCGCTGCATGCCGGTAATGAAATTATTTTTGAATGCGCCCGTTTGTCCATCAAAGCGCAGAACAGTGCCTGTGTTCCAATCGATGACAAAAAGATAGCCATCTTCCCCAAACCATAAATTGACAAAACCACCGGAGCGGTTAGTAAAAACGCTTATAAAATTGCCTTGAGTGTCGAATTTCCTCACATCGGCAGAACCAAAACTCGCGACATAAAGATTACCAGCACCATCCCAGGCGTGGCCACATCCTTGGTTGAGAGGGATGCTGGTAAACTCATCGACAAATGCTCCTGTCATACCGTTGAAGCGGGCGACTTTCCCTTTTTGTTGACCCCATTGACTGACGTAAATTAAACTGTCCGGACCCAGTGTCATTTTAGTTGGTTCGTCAAGCGCGTAGCCGGAAGTAAAATTGCTGATAAATTCACCGGTTTCACCGTTGTACTTTAGAATTGCACTGTTGCCACGCCCCGTGACAAGCAGATTTCCATCAAACCCAAACATAATTTCCTGAGTTGAACTCAGGCCACCGGAACCGGTTTTTACAAAATCATCGATGTAGGCACCTGTAGTACCATCGTAGCGTTTAACTGAACTCGTGTTGCGACTGCTGATAAAGAGGTCAGGCGAATTCGGCTGCATTCCGTAAAGGTTCGAAATAATAAAAATTGTTAAAAAGAATCTCATAAAGGCTCCTAAAATTAAAGACTCCCGGATGTGAATAGTGCCCTGCTATTTCAAAAATAACATTTTCTTTGTTGTACTAAAACCGTTAACGTTAATTTTGTAGAAATATTCCCCTGAGCTAACCGGAGAACCGAAATTATTCATTCCATTCCAAACCACCGCTTTACTCCCGGTCGCTTGGAATTCATTGACTAAGGTCTAACTTTCTGTCCGGCCAGATTGAAGATATTAATTGCCACATTGGCAGGGGTTTGAATTGAGTAGGAAATCGTGGTGCTTGGATTAAATGGATTCGGATAGTTTTGGGATATGCGAAATGTGCGAGGTTTCTCGGCAGAATGTTTCACGGATGTCGGCGTTGTTGGCGGTACAAACATGCGATTTGTGTTTACTGCGTCGAATCGATTCAGGTTAACCGCTCCTCCTCCTATAACGAAAATTGTATCATTGACAGCTGCCACTCCCATGAAAGAAACGGGTGTTGGCATATCCTGCATCTCGGTCCAGGAATTGTCACCGGGATTATATTCTAACGCCCTTGAGACCGTGGCATTAGGCAAGCCGCCAAAAATATATGCTTTTCCGCCAACAACAGCAGATGCAATACCGTGTCTTTGGTCGGGCATACTTTGTACCGATGTCCATTGGTTTGTGTTTAAATCCAGAGCTTCGACGCTCGATTGACTGACAACCCCACCTGATAAAAAATATCCGCCATAAACATAAATATGGTTGTCAATTAAAGTGGCTGTCAAGCCAGACCTTGAACTAAGAAGGGTGGTAGAAGTATTCCAACTGTTTGCATTTGGATCAAATACCTGATGCTGGTTTAAAGCACTATTGGTTGCGCCACCCAAAATATGTATTTTATCATCTGCGGCGACAGCAACACCGGTGCCTGCCGAGGTCAGCATATGCTGTTTTTCCTCCCAGGAATCAGCCGTCGGATCGTATTCAAATACGCGATGAATAGGGTTGAATGGGAAACCTGACGTGGAGGTATAACCGCCAAAAACGTATAACTTTCCATTCAAGGCACTTGCATAGCTTCGCCAAACGGCAATCGGCAAAGGAGCGCCAGTTGCCCAAGTATCAGAGACGGGATTATAAATTTCAAGCACATTACTGATTGTACCATTGCTCGCTATGCCGCCAACCACATAAATTTTATTGTCCAGGGAAACGGTTGCATTTGATATTTCTTTGCGTGCAGTTGGCATGGGAGCGCGTGTTGTCCAGGTTCCTGTTTGAGAATACCCGCTGGTAATCTGGGTGATTGTGAACGAAAGTAGAAGAAAAGAGAATAATTTCATATTAGAGATCCTTTACTTTAATAAAACCATCTTATTCGATTGCACCAAAGAACCAGTTTTAATTCTGTAAATATAGACTCCACCGGCAACTGTTTTTCCAAAGTTGTCTCTGCCGTCCCAGGCAATAGTGTGAGTTCCGGCGCTTTGTAAGCCGGAGAGAAGGGTCCGGATTTCCTGCCCACGGATATTGTAAACCTTAAGTGAAATATCTGATGTTGTTGCCAATGTATATTCAATGCTGGTTGTGGGGTTAAAAGGGTTTGGATAATTTTGTCCCAGGGTAAAGGCTTTCGGCGTTAGAAGTATTTCATCCTCAACACTTGTTACCTCACCGCCTTCCGTGACAGTGACAAATTTGTTTGGAAGGAAATCCGTGATTTCATCCACCATACCGGAAGGCCACTCTATTTTCAAAGTATCCACAGTGCTGGCTTCGCCCAAGCCGAAATGTGCACGCAGGCTGTTGTGGCCATTGAAAGTATTTTGTGTCAGGATTTCACGCATCTGCCAAACCGCTTGCCCGTTAATTGTCGCCCTTACTTTGACTTTTGCACCAATCGCGGCTTTGTTCGAAACTGTCCCGACACAGGTAACATTTAACCACGAATTCCCATTGTCAGTATCGTTTCTGTATAAAGCCTTTCCTGCGCCCGGACCAATAATATACATATCCAGGTCGCCGTCATTATCGTAGTCGCCGGCAGATGCTCCGCGGCGGGAGTTTGATGTCACCAAAGCAATATTTGTATTGCGCGTGAACGAGCCATCGCCGTTATTTTCGTAATAGCGGTCGGGCTGATTATTGTCATTTGCCACGTAGCAGTCCAGGTCAGCATCATTGTCGAAATCACCCCAAACGGATGAAAGCGATACTTGCGCGTCCGTCACAATAGTCCCGGTTGTAAGGCGGGTAAAAGTACCGCCATCATTTCGGTAAAGGCGGTTGGCGATGCCGCCTCTGTTCCCACCCCAATTCGTCAAGTAGGCATCCAAATCACCATCATTATCATAATCGATCCAATTCCAGATCTGACCATCCTGTTGGTCCGTTCCCAGCGGCGAATCGAGAATCCGCTCAAATGATGCCGAGCCATTTTCAACCAACAAATTGCGATAAAGAAAATCCGGTTGCGTGCTGCCGTTTGCCGGACCCGCACCAACAAAATAGTCCATATCACCATCCTGATCAAAGTCGGACCAGGTTCCGACGGTATAGGCCGTTTTAGGCCCGGTAACAATTGGGCCTGTTGTTACCCTGGTTAGCCCAAAGTTGGGGGAACCATCATTTAAGAAAAGATGATTATTCAAAGCAGTATTTGTGGGGGGTACAAATCCCGCCGGATGCGTTATGGCCAAATCGACGTAACCATCATTATTGTAATCAGCCCAGGCGCAAGACCATCCCCGATTGGCCGAACCGTTACCAATATCACCGGTTTCTATACGCGTAAAAACCTCATTGCCATCGTTGCGGTACAAATATGAGAGCCGGCTGGAAATATACACATCCAGATCACCGTCATTGTCATAGTCTGCCCATGAATGGCCGTTGCCGGTCGTCAGTGCGACGCCGTCGCCGATGGTGGTATTTAGTTTCACAAAGGTCTCGTTACCGTCATTTCGGTAGAGTGTACCGTTGTTCACAAACAGGTCTAGGTCGTCGTCATTATCAAAATCGACCCAGCTTGCGCCGGTATAATTAGCTGGCCCGGTGTCAGTTACAATTGGATTATTGACATCGGTTATTTTGGTGAAGATTTGTGAGTGTGCTTGCGTGGAAAAGAAAAATAGTGTACCAAGCAAAATATAGTAGAAATTGGGCATGGAAACCTCCGGTTTATGAGAATGAGATTTATGAACAGGGAAGAGGCTTACGTAATTTGTAAAAATTAACAAAAAGCTAAAACTTTTTGTATACCCTAAAGTGGGTAATTTATTCTGATATCTAAGTGTGATGTATTAAATGGTTAAACTTGAAATAAAAATATTGATTCTTTTCTGAAATGTTACCTTATTTATACAGATTTTCGGTTTAGAATATTCCAGCTTATTACAACGACGCTTAGTGCTGAGCCCTTCGACTGGCTCAGGATAAATTTAGTCGAGCATGATAGTTTTTGAAAATTCAGTGACACTTCGACTTCGCTCGGTGTGAAGATTGTTAAATAGCCACAATAGTTTAATCAAATGCCCCTGTCAGGGTTATTCTTTACGAATTACGCACGTTTCTGGCGGGAGTCCAGTGGGACTTATGGATGCCCACTTAAAACATGCGGGCATGACAATCTCCAAACCACGCGATTCCGGGACTCCGCCTGGAATGGTATTTAAGAACCAGTCATTCCTGCGAATGCATGAATCTCAGGCATGGTCTTGTTCGCCACCGCAAGCTTTAAAAAGAGAAGAGTTAAATGAACCCCCCACATTTTGACTTCGACTATATCGTCATCGGTTCCGGCTTTGGTGGCAGCGTATCGGCTATGCGGCTGGCGCAAAAAGGCTACAAGGTGGCCGTTATCGAATCCGGCAAAAAATGGCAGGCCGGGGATTTTGCCAGGCGCAACTGGAATCTCCGTAAATTCCTCTGGATGCCTAAAATTGCCTTGTACGGCATCCAGCGCATGAACCTGTTCAACGATGTCTTTATTCTGGCTGGTGCGGGTGTCGGCGGCGGCAGTTTAAATTATGCCAACACGCTGTATGTACCGCCAGATAAATTTTTTCAAAATAAAGGGGTGGGCAAATTAGGCGGTAAAGACGCTCTTTTGCCGTTCTATGAACTGGCTAAAAAAATGCTGGGTGCAACTGAAAATCCAAAACTCGGGAAAGCCGATCATTTAATGCGCGAGACCGCAGCCGACTTTGGCCGTGAAAATACCTTTCGCAAAACCGATGTCGCCGTTTATTTTGGCGAGGAAGGCAAGGAGGTAAGCGACCCTTATTTTCTCGGCGAAGGCCCGGAACGAACCGGCTGTAATTTTTGCGGCGCCTGCATGACCGGCTGCCGGATGAACGCTAAAAATACGCTGGACAAAAACTATCTCTTCTTCGCTGAAAAATTCGGTGCTGAAATTATCCCTGAAAACAAAGTGGTTGAGGTGAGACCGCTCTCGGAAGATGGTTCCGCCGGCTACGAGATCACCTCTGAGCGTACCACCGGAATATTTTCTCCCAAAAAAGTTTATCGCACCAAGGGCATTGTGTTTTCAGCCGGTGTGCTCGGCACATTATCTTTACTGATGAAAATGAAAGAGACCGGTCGCCTGCCGCACTTATCCGACGAATTGGGCAAAGTTACCCGGACAAACAGCGAAGCAATCGTCTCGGTAAAATCCAATTCCAAAGATGCTGATTTTTCAAAAGGCGTTGCCATTACATCCAGCGTACACCCGGATGAGAGTACGCACATAGAGCCGGTTCGTTATGCCCGGGGGAATGATTTTGGCGGCATATTTCAGGTGTTGCTCACAGACGGCGGCGGTAAAATCCCCAGACTATTTCGATATATCGCTAATGTTCTGCGGCATCCGCTTAAATTCTTAAGCATCTTAAACCCCATTGGGTTTGCCACCAAAAATCTCATTCTGCTGGTCATGCAGACGCATGATAATTATATAAATGTTATCCGAAAACGCCGTCCGATTTGGCCATTCATTAAATCGCTGACATCGGAACAGGCCAGCGAAAAGAAGAATCCGATTTATATTCCCATCGCCAATGAATTTGCCAGACGGCTGGCAAAACGAATGAATGGTACGCCCACCAGCGTTGCCACCGAAGTTTATATGAACGCGCCTATGACTGCGCACATCATGGGTGGCTGCCATATCGGCGAAGCTCCCGGCCAGGGGGTAATTGATGCGCAAAATCGGGTTCGGAGTTATGAAAATATGCTGGTCGCTGACGCTTCTATGATTCCGGCAAATTTGGGTGTGAATCCTGCACTTTCCATTACCGCATTTTCCGAACGAGCCATGTCTTTTATTCCCGTCAAAGAATCGGCAGAAATGAGATTCCTGAAAGTTGAAAAAGAGTGGGGTGTTATGGGTTTGCTTGATTCACGATGTTCCGAAAGACAATTGTAGGGGAGATACTGAGAGTAGAATTAAATTCTAAATAAATAAAATATTCAGAGATTGAAGTTTAACCCGCCACGGAAAGTTGGTTGCGACCATTCTCCTTTGAGATATAAAGCGCAGCATCTGCACGCTCGATAAACTTAGACATGTTTTCCCCATCATTATAACGAGCGAGGCCAAGCGAGACTGTAATATTCCCAACATCTTCTTTGCTATTATTGCGTTTTATTTTTCCATTTTGAATGGCTTTGCGAATGGTTTCGCCTAATTGATGCGCTCCTTCGATGGGTGTATCAGGCAGCAGGATAGCAAATTCTTCGCCGCCATACCGGCAAGCTGTGTCTTTGCCTTTCACCCCTTTTTGCAAAATCGAACCAACTATTTTTAAAACGGTGTCTCCAAAAATATGACCGTATGTGTCGTTTACTTTTTTGAAATGATCGATGTCGAACATCAGTAAGCAGAGGGATTTATTTTCAGCCAACCTCTGGGTGAGGGCGTGATCCATGGCAAGGTTAAATCCGGCGCGATTGGTTAAGCCGGTAAGCGGATCTATCAGTGCTTCTTGTTTGGCGCTTTCCAATGCCCTTTTTAGATTGTCAACCTGGCCGGTGGTTTCTTTTAATTGCTGCCGCAGAGTAGAGTTAGATCTGCGCATATTTTTTGTACTGGTAAGAATCTGATCTATGATATCCTGAAGTGTTTTCCCGACATCCAGGTCTTCAATTTTGCTGCTGAATGATTCCAACTCTCCGCTGTATTGCGAAGCATCGCTGTCCACACGCGAAAGGTTGCCGAACAATTCGCTAATTATTTTTTGTGTCTTCTTCTGAAACTGTTCAATTTTTGAATCATCAAACTCCTCAAAATATTTATTAAAGAGCGTTTCACTTTGGGAGCGTGTTAGTCTCTCATTATCCTCAAGTAATTTGTCAATTTCTTTTGTGAGGGCGCTGTTTTTTCCGGCAATGTAAGTGTAGAAAACGCTGTAATTCGTTGGGTTTACAGCTACGCCGAGTTTATTCATAACCGGTACAGCTTTTCTGAGGTAATCAGCGCTTAGTCTTGGGGATTCAGAATATTTTGCCATCGTCCGTGGTTTTGTAAGATTAGAACTTCCGTGTGCTTTTTAAAACGGCAATGTGACGTAAAACTTGATTATGAAGATAGTAATTTTTTGTAAATTTAATCAGTCAGGAGGAAGACTGGTGGGGCTATTGTTTTAGATTTGGGCTTAGAGATATTGTGCGATGCGTGGCCTAAACCATACTTCGTGATTGGCCGAAAACCCACAAATATGTCACTCTGAGCGTGAACTCCCAAATCTCCCGCTTGACAGGGTGTTGCAAATATGAAAAAGGCCGTATAAGATGTCATTCCGGTTGCCCGCTTTTGGGGCATACCGGAATCTCTACGCTCAAAATCTTGCCTTGGCCGTTGAGATTCCGGCATCGCACAAAGCGCGAGCTGGAATGACAGGCTATTTTGGGCTTATTTGCAACAGCCTCTTAAAGCTAAAGTTGAAGCGCTAAGAATCTTCTGCTTGCAAGAGAGATTCTTAGCACACCAGCAGCTACTTTGAAAAACTGTCTCCGGGATTTTGTGTTCAGAAAGACGAGTAGTTTGCAGTTTTCGTTCAGCCATTACTTCTACTTGATTGGCAATATTATGGAAACGGTGGTTCCTTTGCCAAGTTCACTATTTATTTTAATTTCGCCTTCGTGTTTTTGGATAATGTTATAAGCAGATGATAACCCCGATGACATTTTTATTCTGGAACCCTTTGAGGAAAATTTAAAGTTAAATAATTCTTTAATTTCATTTTGGGCAATCCCTTTGCCATCATCCACAATATCTATGTGGATGTGGCTGTTTTCCTTTGAAGTTTTAATTTCAACCGTACCCGAATCTTTTATGGCACTTGATGCATTTTGAAGGATGTTTAAAAACACCTGGTTTAATTGCCCGGGATAACAAATAATATCCGGAATATCTCCATATTTTTTGCAGACGGTGATTCTGTTTTGAAATTCATTGTCAAGAAGAGTGACACTGCTATCGAGCCCTTCGTGGATGTTGGCTTTTTGATATTCCGATTGGTCAAGCCTGCTAAAGTTTTTCAGGCTTTTTACAATTGTGGCGATGCGTTCGCCACCGGCCAATGAGACTTCTGTGTTTTCTTTTAAAATTCGGAAGTACTTTTTGAAATCTTTATTTGAGGAGAGTGCCTCTATTGACTCGCTTTTTTTGATTTCATCTTCAATTTTTTTAATACAACGTATTGTAATATCGGTCGTGGCGTTTATGCTGCCGATTGGGTTGTTGATTTCGTGTGCCACGCCGGCAACCAGGTTTCCAAGAGAAGCCATTTTTTCTTTCATTAAAAGCTGGTCCTGGGTTTCTCTCAATTCGCGCATGGCGTTTGCCAGTTCCTTGTTTTGTGCTCTCAATTTATTGGCTTGCTGCTCGGCGTTTGCCCGCGCTTCCTTTAAAGATGCCGTCATTTTATCGAAGGATTGCGCCATGTTGCCAATTTCATCTTTGCCTGTAAGGTTCAAGCGGATATCCAAATCGCCGCCGGCTACCTTTTTTGCGGCTTTTTCCAAATCTAAAATAGGATTGGTAATATACCGAACAAGCACGCCGGAAAGCAATAGCGATATAATAATGCTCGCCAGTAGCAGAGTTGTGGAAAATTTTTTGGTGGCATGATTTGTCTTCTCCGCGCGTTGAGCAGCTGCTTTTGAATCTTCTTCATTAATTCGTACCAAAGCCGCCAGGTGATTGCTGCATTCATCATAAATTAACAACGCATCTTCGTTAAGCAAATTTATGGCTTCGGTATTTCGATTTTCCCGGGCAAGCGCAAAAAAAGTAAAACTGATATCCTGATAATCTTCCCAGGTACCATCAAAAGCTTCATAGAATTTTTGTTCAGTTTCAGAATAGAGCTGTTGTGCTTCTGATGCCTTTTTTAGCATCTCGTATGTCGAGAGATTTTCGTTGATTCTATCGATTAAATCAATAATTGCCACGGTTCGGCTTTGTCTTTTTTCTTCGTGAGTGGTGATGGCATGTTGAAGCTGATTTATCCGCAGGTCGGAGATATTCCGGCTTATTTCAGAGATGGCGATGGCACGAGGCAGCCAGTTAGTAGAGACTTCATTGATCTCTTTTTGAATGGTTTGCATTTTACGTATGGTAAAAAAATTAGCCACGGCCATGAGAAACAAAATGATGCCAAATACGGCCATTTGCTTGGTGTTTAATTTTAGGTCGATAAACCGCATGAAAGAAGTATCCGGCTAAAAATAAACGGATGCTGCGAGAGCGTAGTAATTGAAATTCGCCTCTTGTGAAATGCCCAGAGATTTTATTTTTGTATCAATGGCAATTGTTGCAAACTGAGCTTTTAGAACTGTGCGCTCATTTAAGTTATAAGTTAAACCAAATCCCGGTATTCTCATATCGGATTCACCTTTGGTAAGTATAAGCTGGTTTTCATTTATTGCGAAATCAGTCAAATCACTGAATAAATTCCAATAGGTGAAATAAGCAAAAAAACGTTCATGAAAACGATAACCAAATGTCGTATAGTAAAAATATTTGTTAAACCCTGCTCCATTAATATCATCATCATAAGCGACCCGAATGATTTCACTTTCAAAAGAAAATTTGTCGGTGTAGTAGGATAAATCACTGCCAAGCCGGATACGCGGCACCTCATGAAGTGAGATGGATGGAAATAACGCCAACTCTCTTTGTAATTCAGAATTTCCATTCAGGTTATCTTTTGTAAATGAAATGCCAAACTTTAACTCGTTAGCACGCAATCCAACTCTGCCGCCAAAAAGAAGCGCAGCGGTTGTATCAACGCCGGTTTGTCCAAATTCAGGATTGGTGTTTATGTTGGAGGTGTTACCTGCAAAAAATGCGTAATCAAACTTAAGCTTATCCACCCCTAAAAACCCATATATTTGTACGAATGTACTACTGGGTAGAAATTCATCTACCGGGATAAAGTTTTCGAAAGAGGTTTCATAAGCAATGGGGCGAATGATGTAGGGCAGAAGCGGGGTTTTGTTTTTTATTTCGTTCAAGTTGTTAAATACCGGAACCAGCAAACCCAGCTTTAAATTGAAATAGGCGTTGGCACGATAACGGATCCAGGCTTCATCCAGATCAACCGAGCCCCATTTTCGACTTGAGGAAAAATTGTTTACGAATTCCACATTGACCAATGCCCGCCATTTGTCGGTGATGTCTTTCTGAAAGAAAATATTTAACTGCTGCAGACTAAAGGAGGTTTTGGTCGGTTGGTCATTTCCCTGAAATGTGTTTAAAGCGGTTTCATAGCTGGCCAGGCTTTGGAAGTAACCAAATATTTTGAGCGAGGAATTGTCATGTTGTGCAAATAGTTTGGGTGTACTAATAAGCGATAAAATTAGTATTGCGTGGATTTTGTTCATGAGGTGATTTACTTAGTCTTTTTGGATAAATAACAGAACTTTTACACCATCTGAAACCTTGTCTTTCGCTACAAATCCGATGGCGCCGGGTGTCGTTTCAATTTTTTTAACCATCGCCGTATCATCAGTGATTGACTCCGGCGGATCACCTTCACCGGACAGCATTTTTTTTAGCCAGATTGATTTCATGCGTGATGGATTTTTGCCAATGTAATCGTAGAAAGCTTCCCGGACTTTACTTTTTGCTTTGAGCTCTTTTACAATTACAGGTTTGCCATCCGGCCATTCTTTTATGTCGCCTGTAAAAAAATCGAGCAGCTCTGTTTTTTTGATGGTATCCTGCGGCACGGACTTATTCACAATCACTGCGACTTGTGCTTTTAAGCCGGATTGCAATATCAAAATAAGGAATAGTAAAAATAATATATTTTTCATTTTAAAAAAATACAGATGCTGCTATGCCAAAAAGGTGAATATTATTTTTTGCGTCAATACTCGGTGCAATTGGTGGGTTCAGGTCACCATGCACAATTGCAACGGCATACTGCGCCTTTAATCGAATTCTATCATTTAGATAGTATGCAAGTCCCACTGTCGGAATTTTAAAGGTTAGTTTTTCAACATCATTTTCAAATAGTTGAAATTTCTCCAGAGCATACCAATAACTTACATATGCGAAGAGTTGCTCATTATGTTGATAGCCAAGTGTTAAATAATAAAAGAATCGTTCAATATCTACTTCCGATTCATTGGCCAGCCGGTAAAAAATGGTTTCGCCTTCCAGTGAAAAGCGATCGTAATGAAACTGAACATCATTGCCAAGGCGTAGGCGCGGTACTTCCTGAAAGCGTGATGTGTCACCTCCGAGATCAAAAACATCTCGTGCCGGCACTAATTGATTGTCATTGTCGCGCGATGCTGAAAATCCGATTTTCAAATCGCCATATCTTAACCCAATACGCCCGCCTGCAAGAAATGTTGAGGTTGTGTCTATCCCCGTTTGCCCTTTTTCGGGGTTGTCGTTGATGTTGGGACTGTTGCCAAGATATACTGCGTAGTCAAATTTGGCGCTATTCCCAAATGGCAGAAATCCGTAAGCCTGTACAAATGCCCGGCCCGGGGTAAATTGCTCAACATTGAAAAATTCACTGAAGGAAGTTTCATAAACAATTGGCCTTGTAATATACGGCAGCAGTGGCGTTCTGTTTTTGATGTCGTTTAAATTATTAAAGACAGGCAGCAGTAATCCAAATTTCAGATTGAATTTCTCACTAAGTCGATAGCGCAGCCAGGCCTCTTCCAGATTAGCTGCACCCCATTGCCTTCCGGAAGAAAAATTGTTGAGAAATTCAATGCTGATAAAAGCCCGCCAGTTTGTCGCGATGTCTTTCTGAAAAAATACATTGAGTTGTTGTAAGCTAAAGGAATTACTGTGTTGGTCGTCTTCCTCATCATAAATTTGGCGCAACGTATTTTGGAAATAACCAAAAATTTTTAAATCGCCTTTTCCTTCTTGAGAAAGCACCGGTGTATTTAAAGCGCTGATAATGAGTAAGAGGTAAACTTTATAGAATTTCATTTTGAATTAGATTGAGAACTAAAAACGACTGATATTTACAGATGGAAATCTGTCATCAAGTAAGCAATTATTACATGGATGTCAAGATGTATTTGATGTATAAATACTGTTTCAGTACCAGTTTAGATATTCTGTAAAACCTTGACTTGGAGAAATAGTTTTATTAAATTTTCTTCTTGTTGAAAAAGCTTATCTAAGAAGTATCTTTCAGGAAAAATTAAAATAGCATGCCGAATATCATTCACTACGCCATTCCGGGTTTTATTTTACTGATGATTGTGGAGTCCACGGTTAGCGCCATTCAGGATACGCAACTTTATGAAGTAAAAGATACGGCAGCCAGTCTGGCGATGGGGATTGGCAATGTTTTCATCAAACTGTTTTTGAAAGTACCGATTTTTTCGGTGTATTTTTGGGTCTACGAATACCGTGTTTTCGAAATCGGCTCAGGCTGGGTAATTTGGATTGCTCTTTTTTTTCTCGAAGATTTAACCTACTATATTTTTCACCGGGTGAGCCATGAATGCCGCTTTTTCTGGGCGTCGCACGTCAACCATCACTCCTCTCAAAAATATAATTTATCCACAGCTTTGCGGCAAACCTGGACAGGTACAATGACCGGTTTCGTTTTCTGGTTGTGGCTGCCGCTTGCGGGATTTCATCCGTTCATGGTGGCCACAATGCAGGCTGTCAGTTTGCTATACCAGTTCTGGATTCACACGGAAACAATCGACAAACTCGGTTTTCTGGAATGGTTTCTGAATACGCCATCTCACCACCGGGTGCATCATGGCAGCGATGTGAAATATCTCGATCGCAATCATGCCGGTATTTTAATCATCTGGGACAAGTTATTTGGGTCATTTCAGAAGGAAGAAGAAAGCGTGACTTATGGTCTTACTCAAAATATTAATACTTATAATCCGGTTAAGATTGCCATGCACGAGTGGCAAGCCATTTGGCGCGATATAATTATCCCTAATCCGTTAAACGTCCGTTTGGGTTATATTTTTAAACCGCCGGGCTGGAGTCACGACGGATCACGCAAAACTGTGAAAGAACTAAGAACAGGAAATTCCTAACCTGAATAATTAATTGCCACCAAAGCACGAAGACAGTAAGGGGGCACAAATATTTATAAATAAAAGTCGTGCTCAATAGCTGTTGAATTTTAATTTTCAAAACATTTTCTTATATCTTTGTGACTTAGAGCCTTCGTGGCAAAATTCAGAAATGATATAGGCTGAATCTCTTACTCAAAAGAGTGAAAAAGATTAAAAAGGAGACTTAATGACACCGACAGAAGTGTTTAATATGGTACAGCAGGTTTTAACCTACTCAATTTTTTCTGTAAATCAGACTCAAGTAACAGTGGGTTCAATTTTTATGTTGTTCCTGGGTATGGCTATTGTGTTCTTTGTATCCAAAGTTCTCGTCAAAAAGATTTTGGCCAGAATTCTTACCAAAACCAATATGGATGCAGGCACACAATACACTTTGACACGAATAACCGAATATTTGGTTATTGTGCTGGGCGGTATTATGGTTTTTCAAATGATTGGGATTGACTTGAGCGGCTTGATTGTGATCTTCGGATTTATGTCAGTTGGTATCGGTTTTGGTCTGCAAAATGTTACCTCCAATTTTATCTCCGGGTTAATTTTGCTTTTTGAGCGCCCAATTTCTGTGGGGGATCGAGTGGTAGTGGGAGATACGGAAGGTGACGTCGAAGAAATTCGCATTCGGGCTACGGTTATAAAAACCACTAAAAATGTTTCGATCATTGTCCCGAATTCGGAGTTTGTTTCTGCAAATGTAATAAACTGGACGCACTCCGATTCAAAAATTAGGTTGGATGTAAATATTGGTGTTTCTTATGATTCTGATCTCGATTTGGTTTTACGTGCTCTGGAAGAGGTTGCAGAAGAAAGTCCCGATGTCCTGAATTCACCTAAACCGGAAGCGCTTTTATTGGAATTCGGTGACTCCTCCTGGGATATGCAGTTGCGGATTTGGATAGAAAATGCCAAAGACCATTGGCAGACTCGTTCGAATATAAACTGTGCAATCGTTCGTAAATTTAGAAAGCACAATATCGAAATTCCATTTCCTCAACAAGATTTACATGTTAGATCGCCACTGCCTGTCCCTTTAAAATCTAATCCATAAATTGCAAATCTTTTGAAACTCAATTGCTGAAAAAAAAGTGAAATAAAAACTTAGAGACAGGAGTTTATCCGTTATGCAATTTGAAATAATGATTTGGAGGTTTTAAATGAAAAAATATGTATTTTTATTCGGACTTTTGCTGCTTTCGGTTGGTCTTTTAACCGGGCTTGAAAAAACCAAATATGAAAAAGCAACGTTTGCCGGAGGATGTTTCTGGTGCATCGAAGCGCCCTTTGATAAAGTTGCGGGAGTAAAGGAAGCTGTTTCCGGGTATACCGGCGGCAAGGAAAAGAATCCAACTTACAGCCAGGTTTCCGGTCATCGCACCGGGCATCTTGAGGCGGTTGAAATTACTTTTGATCCTGAAGTTGT
>JAJDAE010000151.1 GCA_029262035.1 Candidatus Zhuqueibacterota bacterium | reverse complement strand
GTAGCATTTGGCTTAAATACAAGAGCGACACGCGGAGACAACTGTACTTCTTCTATGATGTTATTATAGTCAAACCGAATGCCAGCGGTTAAAGCAAGTTGTTCTGATACTTTGGTGAGTGATTGCACATACACGCCGGTTTCAGAAATCAGATCTCTACTTTCGTTGCGGCCATAAATCGTACCCTCAGTATCGGGAGTTGTGCGATCATAATCAACACCAACAATAACCTGTTCTTTGCCGTCCGCAAACTCCATATCGTATTGTGCCTGCAAATTTATTTGCTCTGATTTATCAACAACTGTTTGTCCCGATCCGTAAACGAAAGAGTCCCCGGCATCATTTTTATTGAGATAGCCCTGGGCAAAGAAATTGCCTGATTTAAACCGAAGCTGGCCATAAGCTAAGGCAAATGCATCCGCTTGTAGCGTACCAATTCCTGAAAGAACGGTGGCATCCAATTGCGAGAATCCACCATTTGCAATCAAAGATGTCTGGTCGCTAAAACGGTATTCAATCAATCCATTCACATTTAGTTTTTGGAAATCATTATTTCTAGGCTTGGAATCAGATGCAAGCAGTGCTGCGTCAATGGGGTCACTGGAATTTAGAGTGAAGTCATCGGCTTGCGTATACTGCCCGGTAATTTTATAGCCAACTTTGCCTGCGGTACCTGCATGGCGAAATTGTGCCGCCAGCATAGACTGCTCTCCACCCGCAAACGAGGCGGTAGTTCCGGGATAGCTAAAAGGATCTTTTGTCAGGTAATGCACAACACCGGCATCTACACCAGCACCATACAAAGCCGAACCCGGGCCACGTACGACTTCAACGCGGTCGAGGTCAACAGTCATGTTTGGCATTATTGAGTGAAGGTTTACAGCAAGTGAAGGCGCTGCAGCTTGTCTGTAGTCGGTCAAAATGTAGGCAGCTCCGGAAAACGCGTTGTTGAAACCGCGCAAAACAATTTCCTGCCGGTCAACACCGGTTGAAGAAACATCAACACCAGTAACATTCTTTAATAGTGAAGATGAAGAAGAAGCAACGAGTGTACTGATTTCTCTTGCCTCTAATACCGAAATTGAAGCAGGTGCTTCCAGTGATTTTTCTTCTCTTTTAGAAGCAGATATAACAACTGAGTTGAACTGAATACCTTGAACCGATAAAATAACTTCAAGGTTTTTGGTTTCGCCATCGGAGATCGTGACATCCGATAAAATTTTGGTTTCATAACCAATGTAAGAAATGCTTACAGTATATGTACCTGCAAATAGCTTTTCTACTTTAAAATCTCCATTTGAATTTGTAGCAGCGCCGGTTTGAATATCGGCGTTAGACACTACAACATTTGCCCCCGGTAAAGCTTCATTTGCTTCATTGTCTATTACGTTACCCGTGATTGTTGCATTTTGTGCAGATAGTGCTGTCACACAAAATAGAGTGAAAATCGCAAACAATCCAGTCATCCGACGACTGATTCCTCTCATAATCATACTACGGTCCTCCCGTTATTAATGAATAATTTGGCAAGTACAAATTTACTTGTTTTTGAAAAGGTTAAGAAGTGGTTTTTGTATAAGTTGGAAAAAAATAAATCTTTTTCTTCACAAAAGCAAGACATATTTATCTGCTTTCTTGAAATCAGCGTGTTGGTGTTTTGTCTCAATAAAATACATTAGAAGATAATTGTAATGTGTTTCAAATTAGCATACTCGATTTTTTTTGGTATTCTGTCTGCCATTCCCTGCGTAAGTTAAATATTTGTTGACTCTTATTGATATTTTTTTTAAAATTGGCATCAATCTTGTATTACAACATCCACGGATGGGTTTTGATAAAAAAGGGATTAATAAATCAATGTTTTGCAAGTGTTCCGTTTTGGGAAAAACGTTCCCGGCACTAATCTTCCTTGTTTTTTTCCTATTAGAAAGTGTTCAGATCTCAAATTTAGCCAGCCAGGTTAATGGCGGTATTAGAGGCGCGGTTCGGTCTGTAGACTCTTCCAGAGAGATTTACGGCGTAAATGTTTGGGTCCAAGAAGTTAAAATGCGCACAACTACCAACAGAAGTGGCGCTTATAGCATCAAACAATTACCGGCTGGCAATTATGTGTTAATTTTTTCTGCGATAGGTTACGAGGATACGGAGGTTACGAACATTGTCGTTACAGCCGGGGAATTTACTGAAATGAACGTGACCCTCAAGCAAAAAGTTATTCCTCTCGCCGATGTGCTCGTCATTGGCGCATCCAAAAAGGTTGAAAAAATAACCAGAGCTCCGGCTGCGGTCAGCAAAATAAACCCGGCCAAATTAATGCAATATTCTGTTACCGGACAACTGCCCGGCATTTTTAGTACCGAGCCGGGCATAGACGTTGTGCAGAATGGTATAAATGATTTTAATGTGAATGCACGTGGCT
The DNA here is from genome assembly GCA_029262035.1 of Candidatus Zhuqueibacterota bacterium. Lineage (GTDB taxonomy): Bacteria > Zhuqueibacterota > Zhuqueibacteria > Oceanimicrobiales > Oceanimicrobiaceae > JAJDAE01. The sequence goes on along the minus strand of JAJDAE010000151.1, from coordinate 1,379 downwards.
TTAATACGACTTTAAATCGCCGAATGCTGGTCTTGCAGGATAACCGCGAAACAGCGATGGCCTTTCTTCTGGCGCAAGAATGGAATACATTCAGTCTGCCTTTACAGGACATGGGCGATATTGAAATTATTCGCGGTCCCGGGTCGGCACTCTACGGTGCCAATGCTTTCTCAGGAGTTATCAACATCACAACACCTAATCCCAAAAAAATAAACGGTACCAAAGCGACTGTTGGGCTGGGTGAATTGAATACAATTCGGGGGGATGTCCGTCATGCTGGTTTTGCAGGGCAATGGAGCTACAAATTTAACGTGGGTAGTTACGGCAGCAATTCGTGGACACAGTCCCGTAATCAATCAATTGAAAAAATTGCAAGTAGAGAATATAACGGATTGCCGCGAGAATACGCCGATGTAAAGGATGGATTGAATACATCCTATGCCAATCTCAGAATCGATTATAACCTGTTGAATGGCAACATAACAACATTCGAAGGCGGAATATCAGAAGCACAGAACCAGATTTTTGTTACCGGAATCGGCCGCGTTCAGATCGATGATGTAATCCGGCCCTGGGGCAGAGTTAACTATTCATCCGAGCGTTATTTTGTTCAAGCCGATATTAATGGCCGGAAAACATTGGACGGACATCAAACAAATTTGAGTTCATTATCAGTTTTTGAAGAGGACTCCTACGATTTCAAACTTCAGTTCCAAAATAATTATTATATGCTGGAAAACCAAATATGGTTTATTTGGGGAGGGTCACACAAAGTTCAGCATGTAGATACCAAACTGACGTTAACACCTGACACATATACAGAAAACCAATCCGGTTTTTTCACACAGATTGAATACAAATTAGAGCCGAACTTGAATTTTGTAGGCGCGGCAAGGGTAGACAGAAGCACCTTGCATCCGACCCAATTCTCGCCTAAGTTTGGCGTGGTATATCATTATAATAAAAACAACATTTTCCGTATTACTTTCAATAAAGCGTTTCAAACACCGAATTATGCGGAGTACTTTTTGCAAACAACAGCAGGCGCCGGAGAGGATTTCGCCGGACTTGAGCAAGAGATTGAAGTGCAGGTAGAACTGGAAGAAAACTTGCCGAGAGGTACAATAGACTTGCCATTAAACTTTGGCTTCACCCCGGCATTGGCTCGCGGTAATGACGACCTGGATGTCGAAAAAGTTACTGGCTATGAGATCGGATATAAGGGTATTATAAATGATAATTTTTTGTTAACGGCTGATTTATATTACAACCGCCTGACTAATTTTGTGACCGATTTGCTGCCGGGCATTAATCCAGCTTATCCAAATTATGAAATCCCCGACGAAATTAGCTCCTCACGCCGTGTAATTGTCGAACGA